>NZ_MPBM01000052.1:0-59490 GCF_001907715.1 Pseudomonas sp. BTN1
GTTTTGCTTACTTTGCCGCTCTTGCAAAGTGAGCCGCCGTCAGGGCGGAACCCTATGTGGCCGTTACCGCAGCAATGGATATGTACACAATCCAACTGTGTTGACTGCCAGGCCGCCTTCGCGAGCAAGCCCGCTCCCACAGGTTGATCGTGGTGTGTCAGTTAGTAGGTGTAGGCTGGCAGGCCGTCATCGCAGGCAAGCCAGCTCCCACATTTGGAGTGCTGAGCGTCTGGCGGTCATCACAGCGATGCGGCAACCCGACAAGCCAGCGCCCACAGAAGATTTTTGCATCCTTTGATACAGACCCGAAAACAACAACGCCCCGTCGAGACGGGGCGTTGTGTGTTCAGGCGCCGATTACTTCTTGGCGGCTGGTGCAGCAGGTGCGTCAGCCGCTTCTGCCTTGGCTGGATCCTTGATGGCCAGCAGTTCCAGGTCGAATACCAGCACCGAGTTGGCCGGGATCGCCGGGCTCGGGCTCTGGGCGCCGTAGGCCAGGTCGGACGGGATGTACAGCTCGACCTTCTCGCCAACGTGCATCAGTTGCAGGCCTTCGACCCAACCCGGGATCACGCCGCTGACCGGCAGGTCGATCGGGCTACCGCGATCTACGGAGCTGTCAAAGGTAGTGCCGTTGGTGAGCTTGCCGGTGTAGTGAACAGTCACCACGTCGGTCGGCTTAGGCTGGGCGCCGTCGGCCTTCTTCACGATCTTGTACTGCAGGCCGGAAGCGGTGGTGACGACACCGTCTTTCTTGGCGTTGTCTTCGAGGAATTTCTTGCCAGCGGCTGCCGACTCTTCGCTCATTTTGGTCATGCGCTCTTCAGCACGCTTTTGCAGTGCGGCAAACGCTTCAACCAGCTCATCGTCCTTGAGCTTCTGCTCTTTCTTGCCGACGGCATCTTCGATGCCCTGGGCAACAGCTTTGGAGTCCAGGTCGTCCATGCCTTCTTGGGCAAGGCTCTTGCCCATGTTCAGGCCGATGCCGTAGGAAGCTTTCTGCGCCGGGGTTTTCAGCTCTACGCTGGTCTGCGAATCACAACCCGCAAGTACCAGGCTAACCAGGGCCACCGCCGCCGCCAACCGATGCTGTTTCATGCTATTTCCTTGTTCATGCGCCATAAGGGCATTCGAATAAAGTCGCGAGCTTATCAGGCGGCCACGACCAATGGCTACCGGCATGTGAGCAGGAAACTTCTGATAAGTTCACGTGTTTAAAAGCATTTCCATCTATCATGGGGCCCCGCGACGGATCGCGGGACCGCCTGATAGCGGGCCAATTGCTACTTGCCGCACCTGTGGCGCAGTGGCATAACAACGCGACAATTCGACAAGGATAGTTATCTTGCGCATTTTTTCCCGTGTTTTACTCCTGATACTGATCGCACTGGGCCTGATTCTGGCCGTGGTGCTCTACTACACCCTCAACCCCAAGCTGCCGGACTACGTGCCAGTAAAGCAGGTGCACTACCAGGAGCAATGGAGTGCCGACGACCGCCAGACCTACTACTTCACGCCCCAGGGCACCCAAGTAAAAGGCCTGCACTACGACTGGTTCACCGCCCTGGAACTGCCGTTTTCCGAGCAACGCTTTGCCGCGCCGGAGTACCTGGCGCGCTTTGGCTTCCTGGTCGACCCCAAGCAGACGCCCACCGCGCAAAACCCTGGCAACCTGCCAGTAGGGTTCGCCCGGCACCAGAACGCCGACAGCAGGGCTCAGTACCTGGATATCACCTGTGCGGCCTGCCACACCGGCGAATTGCACTACAAGGGCCAGGCCCTGCGCATCGACGGTGGCTCGGCGCAACACGTACTGCCCTCCAGCGTTCCCACGTTGCGCGGTGGCAGTTTCGGCCAGGCCCTGGTCGCCAGCCTGGCCGCTACCTATTACAACCCATGGAAGTTTGAGCGTTTTGCTCACAAGGTGCTGGGGGATCAGTACGATGCCCGGCGCGATCAACTGCGCAAGGACTTCAAGCAATCGCTGAACCAGTTCCTCAAAGTCGCCTGGAATGACACCCACCGTGGCCTTTACCCCACCGAAGAAGGTCCGGGCCGTACTGACGCCTTTGGACGCATCGCCAACGCCAGTTTTGGCGACGCCATTTCTCCCGACAATTATCGCGTCGCCAATGCGCCGGTTGACTACCCGCAGCTGTGGGATATCTGGACCTTCGACTGGGTGCAGTGGAATGGCTCGGCACAGCAGCCCATGGCGCGCAACATCGGCGAAGCCCTTGGCGTAGGCGCGACTCTGGCGTTCTTCGACGCAGCCGGGCAACCGCTCAAGGGCGATGCCCGCTACCCGTCCAGCGTACGGGTGCGCGACCTGCACCTGATCGAAGAAACCCTGCAACGGCTCAAGCCGCCGACCTGGCCGCAAGACTTGTTCGGTGCCATCGACAAACCCCTCGCCGCCCAGGGCCGCGCACTCTTTGCCGAGAACTGCGCCGGCTGCCATCTGCCCACCGTTACCGAAGAAAACGGCCGACCGGTGCAGCAGTTGAAAATGCTGCCGGTGGACTACATCGGCACCGACCCCGGCACAGCCAACAACATTGCCGACCAACGCTATGACCTCAGCGCGCTGCAATGGGACCCGGCCGAACTGGCCCGGCTCAATGTCGAACTGCACCCCACCCCCACCGCGCCGCTGGACCTGAAAAAAATGTCGGTGGCCCAAGGCCTGGCCTATGTCACCGCCTTCGTCGAAGAGCATGCCTACCGTGCGGCGGGCGTGACCCCGGCCGAGCGCCCGGGCCTGGACGGGTTCGGCCTGCCCATCGGCGTACGCGAGTTGCGTGCCTACAAGGCGCGGCCACTGGCAGGCGTATGGGCCACCCCACCGTTCCTGCACAACGGTTCGGTGCCGACGATCTACCAACTGCTCTCGCCCCAGGACGAACGCAGCACCACTTTCTATAAAGGCACCTTCAACTACGACCCGCGTCACCTGGGGTTTGAGACCACCGCCTTCAAGAACGCCTTCCTGTTCGATACCAGAGTCACCGGCAACCACAACAGCGGCCACGAATTCCGTGCCGGCGAACGTGGCAGTGGCGTTATCGGCCGTGGCCTGCTGCCGCAGGAACGCTGGGCGCTGCTCGAATACCTCAAAGTGCTGGGCGGCCCGCTGGAGCAACAACTGCCATGATTATCCGATCGCAAAACAAGGACCGCTCCATGCTTGCTCGTCTCTGGCTGCGCCTTGGCGCCTTTGTGGGCAAAACCCTGCTGTGGCTGCTGGGCCTGGGCCTGCTGGGCTGGGTGTTGGCCACGGCCTGGTTCGCCTGGCAGCACAGGGGCCCGGTGTCGGTGAAGGAACAGATCCCGCCGGGTGAGGCGGCGATGACCCAAGGCATCATCCAGACCGCCGTGCGCATCGTTGACCAGCATCGCGAAGGCACTCGCTACCTGCGCGATGCCCATGCCAAGGCCCATGGGTGCGTGAAAGCCGAGGTCAGCGTTCTGGCGGATCTCGACCCGGCCTTGCGCCAGGGTGTGTTCGCCGAGCCGGGCAAGACCTGGCAGGCGACGATGCGCCTGTCCAACGGCAACGCCTACCCGCAATTCGATAGCATCCGCGATGCCCGCGGCATGGCGATCAAGCTGTTGGATGTGCCGGGCAAGCAACTGATGGCCGACCAGCAAGCGCGCACCGAGCAGGATTTCGTGATGTTCAGCCATCCGAACTTCTTTGTCAGCGATGTCGCGGAATACGCGCAGAACATCGGTGCGCAAGCGGATGGCAAGAAGGTCCTGGCGTTCTTTCCCAAGCTCGATCCGCGCAGCTGGCAAGTGCGTCACTTGTTTATCGCCCTGGCAACCCTGGCGCCCGCCCCGGCCAGCCCGACGCAGACGACTTACTTTTCAGTGTCGCCTTATAAGTTTGGCGCGGCCAACGCCAAGTTTCGCGTGGCGCCCGACCCGCAAAGCTGCCCGGATTATGTGTTGCCCAAACAGAACCAGGACCTGCCCAACTTCCTGCGCAGCGCGCTCAACCAGCAACTGTCCACCGACCGCGTAGACGCGTGTTTTGTGCTGCAGATCCAGCGGCAAAACCCGCAGGCCTTCATGCCCATCGAAGACACCAGCATCGAGTGGAAGGAAAGCGACGCGCCGTATGAAACGGTGGCCAAGGTCAGGATTCCCGCCCAGGACTTCGACACGCCGGCGCAGAACCTGGCGTGCGATAACCAGTCGTTCAACCCCTGGTTCGGTTTGGAAGCGCACCGCCCCATCGGCGGGATCAACCGACTACGCAAAGCGGTGTACGAAGCCGTCAGCGATTACCGCCACAGCCGCAACGCGCCGTAAGGTGCGTTAAATCGCAGGCGAAAAAAAACCCGCTCAATGAGCGGGTTTCTTATGGCTACCTGGCGTTCAGCGTTCCAGGTGACCGAATATGGCGCAGCGGACGGGACTCGAACCCGCGACCCCCGGCGTGACAGGCCGGTATTCTAACCGACTGAACTACCGCTGCGCGTAACACTTGAAGCGAATGGTGGGTGATGACGGGATCGAACCGCCGACCCTCTGCTTGTAAGGCAGATGCTCTCCCAGCTGAGCTAATCACCCTTCGTTTCGGTGTGGGCGCATCATACACCAAAAAATCGTAATGTCTTGATTTAAATGCAATTTATTTAAAAAAAGTTTAGCGCACGATTTTTTGCCATATTTCGGACAGAAAAAAGCCCGCTCGATGAGCGGGCTTTCTTTGGCTACCTGGCGTTCAGCGTTCCAGGTGACCGAATATGGCGCAGCGGACGGGACTCGAACCCGCGACCCCCGGCGTGACAGGCCGGTATTCTAACCGACTGAACTACCGCTGCGCGTAACACTGAAGCGAATGGTGGGTGATGACGGGATCGAACCGCCGACCCTCTGCTTGTAAGGCAGATGCTCTCCCAGCTGAGCTAATCACCCTTCGTTTCGGTGTGGCGCGCATTCTACGGAGCGACCCTAAGTCTGGCAAGCACTTTCTTAAATCTTTTTTTTCAGCCCTTCCAATGGCTTAGGCAGGGTTGGCCTGCGGCGTGATCAAGAGAATAATGCCCCCCTTTGTATAGAGGAGAGACTCACCCCATGTGGTTCAAGAACCTGCTTATCTATCGCCTGACCCAAGATCTGCCTATTGATGCCGAGGCGTTGGAAGCGGCCATGGCCACCAAGCTGGCGCGCCCTTGTGCAAGCCAGGAGTTGACCACTTACGGTTTCGTCGCACCTTTCGGTAAAGGTGAAGATGCTCCCCTGGTTCACGTCAGTGGAGATTTCCTGCTGATCGCCGCCCGCAAGGAAGAACGCATCCTGCCGGGCAGCGTGGTGCGTGATGCACTTAAAGAGAAAGTCGAAGAGATCGAAGCCGAGCAGATGCGCAAGGTCTACAAGAAGGAGCGCGACCAGATCAAGGATGAAATCATCCAGGCCTTCCTGCCGCGTGCCTTTATTCGTCGCTCGTCGACCTTTGCTGCGATCGCGCCGAAACAGGGCCTGATCCTTGTCAATTCGGCCAGCCCAAAGCGCGCCGAAGACCTGCTGTCGACCTTGCGCGAGGTGATCGGCACCCTGCCCGTCCGTCCGCTGACGGTGAAGACTGCACCAACTGCCATCATGACCGACTGGGTCACCACCCAGAAACCGGCCGATGACTTCTTCGTCCTCGACGAATGCGAACTGCGCGACACCCACGAAGACGGCGGCATCGTGCGCTGCAAGCGCCAAGACCTGACCAGTGAAGAGATCCAACTGCACCTGACCACCGGCAAGGTCGTGACCCAACTGTCCCTGGCGTGGCAGGACAAGTTGTCTTTCATGCTCGACGACAAGATGACCGTCAAGCGTCTGAAGTTCGAAGACCTGCTGCAAGACCAGGCGGAACAGGACGGCGGCGATGAAGCCCTGGGCCAACTGGATGCCAGCTTTACCTTGATGATGCTGACTTTCGGCGATTTCCTGCCAGCGTTGGTTGAGGCACTGGGCGGCGAAGAGACACCACAGGGCATCTAAGCAACACCGATCCAATGTGGGCACGGTCAGTGTGGGAGCTGGCTTGCCTGCGATAGCAGAGTGTCAGCCAGAGTAGTGCCGACTCATACACCGCTATCGCAGGCAAGCCAGCTCCCACATTTGATTGCATCGACAACTCAGAAATCGAATAAAAAAGGACATCCCCATGCGCGCACTCGCCGCCTTGAGCCGCTTCGTCGGCAACACCTTTGCCTACTGGGTGTTGATCTTTGCCGTTGTCGCCTTTCTCCAACCCAGCTGGTTCATCGGCCTGAAAAGCGCCATCGTCCCACTGCTGGGCCTGGTGATGTTCGGCATGGGGTTGACCTTGAAACTGGAAGACTTCGCCGAAGTCGCTCGCCACCCCTGGCGCGTGGCGTTGGGCGTGGTCGCGCATTTCGTGATCATGCCGGGCGTGGCATGGTTGCTGTGCCAGGCGTTCCATTTGCCGGCGGAAATTGCCGTTGGCGTGATCCTGGTCGGCTGTTGCCCAAGTGGCACGTCGTCCAACGTGATGACCTGGCTGGCCCGGGGTGACCTGGCGTTATCGGTGGCGATTGCCGCGGTCACCACCCTCCTCGCTCCGCTGCTCACACCGGCATTGATCTGGCTGCTGGCCTCGGCCTGGCTACCGGTGTCGTTCATGGAGCTGTTCTGGTCGATCCTGCAAGTGGTGCTGCTACCCATCGTACTGGGCGTGGTCGCGCAGCGCTTGCTCGGTGATCGGGTAAGGCATGCGGTGGACGTGCTGCCACTGGTGTCGGTGGTCAGCATTGTGATCATCGTCGCGGCCGTGGTTGCCGCAAGCCAAGGCAAGATTGCCGAGTCGGGCCTGCTGATCATGGCCGTGGTGATGCTGCATAACAGCTTCGGTTACCTGCTGGGCTACTTCACCGGGCGCCTGTTCAAGTTGCCCTTGGCGCAACGCAAGTCGTTGGCGCTGGAAGTCGGTATGCAGAACTCCGGGCTGGGTGCCGCGCTGGCCAGTGCACACTTTTCGCCGCTGGCGGCAGTACCCAGCGCGTTGTTCAGCGTCTGGCACAATATTTCCGGTGCATTGCTTTCTACCTACTTCCGTCGCATGAGCGAGAAGGAAGACCGCCGCGCATCAGACGCCGCGTAATTTCAGCTCTCCAGAGAACTTCGCGGGGATGACCTCGCGACGCACCAAGCGATTGCCCTACCTATAACGAACGTGGCGCAAGCAAGTGCAGGGCCTTGCTTGCACCTATGCTTCAACACCGCTGAGCGATGTATTAATGCCTTAGTCGAAGTATCTTTGACGTAGAGGCAAATTCAACTCCGCCAGCAGAGCGTTTTCGTTATACGGCCACGGGTTGTAGGTGGAGGCCGAAAAGTTACGACCGAGGAACTGAAAAGGCTGATGACTGGTAGGAAGTCCAACGGCCTGGCGTTCCAGGTTTCTCTCCCAGGCAAAATTCGGATCAGGATGGCCTACAAACGTATAGCCCGGTAGAAAGGTACCCTGACCGCCGTTGACCGCATGACTAAGCTCATGGTAGAGAATCACGGCAGGGGGGCGCCCGTGTCCGGGAGTGATGAAACTTCGCTCATGAATCAGCACGGGATTAGTCGCAGGCGCCCCTCGGACACCATTTGATATAAAGCCGTACGCGGGGTCATTTTCGAGACGATTGGCGTCTTGAGGCGAGGGAGGGCTATCTGGATCGCGGTGATGGTATGAGCTTCCATCCAATCCCTCTCGAAGGGTTATCGGCGCGGCAAGGGAATCGATTTCTGCCAGCATCCCCTGCCCTGTGGGTGAGCTGCGCAGAAACTCCAGGTTGTCTTCCATGTTTTGGATGAAGTCTTCGCTCCCCTTGATCTTGATGCTGCTACCGTTACTCGAAGCGCCTAAATGACGAACGCTTGCAGGTGAACGCACACCATTAAAATTATCCACCCCGCGTTGCCCATATACGATATCGGATGGGTTATAAGTCGTGACGGTGTCCTGCCCTCGTCCCGTGTATATAACATTGCGGTCACCACCATAAATGATGTCGTCACCGCCCCCGCCATGCAATATATTGCGCCCTCTGCCGCCATAAATTAAATCGTTACCCTGTCCTCCGTCCAAGTAGCTGATTTTTGCATCCGGACCACCGCCCGCACGCAGCTCATCACTCCCCTTGCCACCATATATCACCGTATTGCCAGTACCGCCGGTGATGAAGTCATTGCCATCATTTCCCTCTGCATAGCTATCACCGCTGCCCAGGTTGATAATGTCAGAACCGTCTCCACCAAATACATTCGTCCGGCCTGCCCCGCCATAAAAGATATCGTTACCCGCGCCGAGATTGACAAAGGTTTGCTCACGCCCTCCATAGTCGAGACTGACGCCATCGCGCCCACCCCCGGTATCAATGTAAAGACGCTGTTGATCAGCAGAGTTATTTTGGAAAGGCAGGTGGTACGACTGTCCATTAACGTGTGCAACAAGCCCTCCATCTCTGCCTCTTTCAACATGGACTCTGTCGTCGCCATCACCGGTAGATAACAGAACATGCTCACTTTGCTTTGAAGGGTCATCAGCGTCATTGGCGGAGCCGCGCTCAATGGTGACATTGTCATCTTTATAACGGTTAGTACTGATGCGAACAGGCTCTTGCCCGGCAAAATTTATTTGTCCTTGCTGACCACGGGCAGCAGCCTTGACTTCCTCTCGACTAGGACCAGACCGGTAGTACGGTTCGCCCTGCGGCGCAGCAGCTTGCCTCGCCTGCCGCTGAGACTCATTATCGCCGCTGGTGTTTTCACCATAGGTAATCGGTCCCGCCTGGGAAGAATTGAACTCTACCGGGGGAGCATCATTTGTGTTGTTAAACATCAGCTGCACATTCGCCGTGTTTGGAGCAGCGCGTGCTTCCTGCCTGGCAGGATCAGCCGCCTGGCGATGACTTTCGTTGTTATTTTCATTTTCGTAAGATCGTGAACCGGGTGATGCTGCAACAGAAGAAGTTTCCATTGTGTACCTCCAATTAACACTCGGGCTTACGAACCTTATGTGGTGTTACGGGTGGAGGCCGTTCCTTGCCATTGGGCGAAAACTTCCTGACTCCTGCGCTAAAACATAGAACTCAACCTGCACACCGACGATTTCTCCCAAACCCCTCGATTAAAAAATGGGCAGCCATTGACGTCGCATGAGCGAGCACAAAACAGCCGTGCGCTGGAAGCCGCGCCGTAAACTTGATCACCTGATTTAATTTCGGCACTCTAGCGAGCTACGCGAGGACGACCTCGCGACGCTATCAAGCGCTTACCCGGGGACGACCCCACTTTGATAGAAGCGAGGTCATCATGTCCTGGATCATTCTGTTTTTTGCCGGGTTGTTTGAAGTGGGCTGGGCCGTTGGCCTGAAGTACACCGACGGTTTCAGCAAGCCACTGCCCACCGCCCTGACGATTGCCGCCATGGCTGTCAGCCTGGGGTTGCTGGGGCTGGCCATGAAGGAGTTGCCGCTGGGCACCGCCTATGCCATCTGGACCGGCGTGGGCGCCGTGGGCACCGTAATCGCCGGGATTATCCTGTTTGGGGAGTCCATGGCGTTGTTTCGGTTGGCAAGTGTGGCGTTGATTATTTGTGGGTTGATAGGCCTCAAGATCAGCGCCTGAGTCATTGGTCGCTCCCGGCATTGGGAGCGACTTCCTTTAATCAGCGAGCAAAGTACCGCTCACGCAACGAAGTTCCCAGCTCGTCAGCAAGGCCATTCTCAGTGGCCCATGCCGGGTTTGTATTCGTAGGTGGCGTTGAAGGATCGTTGTCGAAGTCGAAAGGTGGCGCATTAGTCGGCTGGCCTACTGCCTGCCGCTCCCTGTTTGACTCAAATTGCGGCCGGTCAGGATCAGCTTGATCAGCCCCTACAAAAGTTTCACCAGCCAATGCGGTGCCATTGACACCGTTATAGGCATGCCCCATCTCGTGAAACAGCGGAATAATGGGCGGCCGCTTATGCTCTTCCACCACAAATGAAGGGTCGAATAGAATCGTTGCGTCATCTGCCGGAGCGCCCGGGATACCGTCATTGATATAACCATGAGCCCAATCATTCGGTGGTTCTTGACGAGGGTCACCCGCGTCGACCCCTTTACGCCCATAGTTATAAAAAGCGCCCTCCCCTTCGGGCTGTTGCACAACCTTGATTCGCTCAGGCGTTTTATCCAATGCACCCAACATTTTCTGTCCCGTTGGAGAACTTTGCAAAAATTCAAGGTCGTCGTTAAAACGCTGCTTGAATTCCTCAGTCCCCTCGACATTAAAGGCCTTACTCCCGACTTCTGTTGGAGACACTATCTTCAACTGCGAACCGAACGTTCGCTTGATACCGTCGCCGTCTTTCGCATAGATAGAATCGACATCCGATACTGAGTTGATCGTGTCAAGCCCTCTACCGCTGTAAAAGATGTTACGCCCCTTCCCACCAATGAGAACATCATCATCCCTGCCACCGTGCATGACGTTATGTCCGGAGCCGCCCTCTAATAGATCATTTCCGCGCCCCCCATCCATGTAACTGCCGCCGCTCCCGCCACGTAGTTTGTCGTTGCCGTTACCCCCATACATGACGCTGTAACCTAGGCCTGCAGTAATGGAGTCATCACCGTCATCACCTTCGGCATAAGCAACCCCTGCGCCCAGCGTCAGCGTATCGTTACCTGCGCCGCCATATACATTGGTCCTGCCCCCGCCGGCTTTGAATCTGTCATTACCATCGCCCAGCTTGACGCTCACCGGCAGCTCAAGATCATCGGCAACAGACACGTCATCGTCTCCGCCATTGGTGTGGATTTCAATCTTTTGACGACTTCTTTCATCCTGATAAAGTGGAATCTCATAGGACTTACCGTTAATGTCAGCAATCAGCCCTCCATCGTTAGATTTTTTTATATGGACTTTATCGGCTGCATTTCCCGTCGTGATGACCAAATTCTCTTCTTTTGGTGGCCCGAAAAATCCTTTGCCACCTCTAACATTCAGCTCTATCTGTATTCCATCCTCACTGAAAGGCATATTTGGAATGATCTTCACGGGTGCCGACGTCACGCCAGATTTACTTTGAGATTTATCAATACCCGTCAAATAATTTAGCTGGCCCGTAACGGTCCCTTGGGCTGGAGAGTGGTGAAGAGACGGAGAACCAACAGGCATATTCATAGAAAGTCATCCTTAGCATTAATTAGCTGCGATGACTATGTGGCGGGCCTGACGAAACCGTTCCGTCAGCTGAATGACTTTTTACCCTATGCAGTAAGTTTCGAGAATTTTCCGACAGCAACACTCACATTTCTCAGGGCCTTACTTGAAGCATTACAACAGGCCCTGAGCTTGCAGATCATGCGCAATGGTACTGATGACTATTCGAAATACCTAGGCCGTATCGGCAAACCGAATTCCGCCAGCAGCGCATTTTCATTCCTGCGACGCATCGGATTGCCTTGGCTGCCTCTGAAGCTCGTTATCGCCACCATAGCTCACCGGCCCCACCCGGGCAGAGCTGGTCTCTACCCGGGAAGCATCATGCTCATTGCTGTACATAAAGGGCACACTGGCCGTGTTCGGAGCAGCCTGAGCACCCTGCGCTGCAGGGTCAGCCGCCTGTCGATAGCCGGCGTCGTTTTTTTCATCCTCGCTGGAGCGTGAAGCAGTCGATGGTGCAACAGGCGACGTTTCCATCACTAACCTCCGAACATGCATTTGGGATTACGACGGTTAGGTGGTGCTACGGACCGAAAACGTTCCTGAAACCGAGTGGAAACTTACCGACGCCTGTGCAGAAGATACTCATCAAGCACCAGACCAGCGCACAATCCGGATCGTTGATGAGCCTCCATTACCGACGAAAAACTACCTTAAACTTCCGCGTAATTTTCCAACCAATGCGTGCAAAGCATTCGGTGTCACCGTCTCACTTTCCACCGGCTCACCCGCCACCAACACCACCCGCGACCAGATCCGATGGAAAAAGCCCTTGTTCGGATCGCGGCTGAAGAAACTCCCCCACAACCCCTGCAACGCCATGGGGATCACCGGCACCGGCGTCTCCTCCAGGATGCGTGTCACCCCGCCACGAAACTCATTCATCTCGCCATCGGCTGTCAGCTTGCCTTCCGGGAAGATGCACACCAACTCGCCATCCTTGAGGTACTGGGCAATGCGCGCGAACGCCTGTTCGTAGATCTGAATGTCTTCATGGCGCCCCGCAATCGGAATCGCACCAGCGGTGCGGAAGATAAAATTGAGCACCGGCAAGCGGTAGATCTTGTAGTACATGACAAAGCGAATCGGCCGACGTACTGCACCGCCAATCAACAGCGCATCGACAAACGACACATGGTTACACACCAGCAACGCCGCGCCTTCATCCGGGATGGCTTGCAGGTTGCGATGCTCCACGCGGTACATGGAATGGCTGAGCAGCCAGATCATGAAGCGCATGGTGAACTCGGGGACGATTTTGAAGATGTAAGTGTTAACCGCGATGTTGAGCAGCGACACCACCAGGAACAACTCGGGGATCGACATCTTGGCCACGCTCAACAGCAGGATGGACACGATGGCCGAGACCACCATGAACAGTGCATTGAGAATGTTGTTGGCCGCGATCACCCGAGCCCGTTCGTTCTCGGCGGTACGCGACTGGATCAGCGCATACAGCGGCACGATGTAAAAGCCGCCGAACACACCCAGGCCGAGGATATCGAACAGCACCCACCAGGCTTGGCCGTAGCTGAGCACCGCGAGCCAATCGTTGGCTTGCACGTTCTGCGGGAAGCCGCCGGAGTGCCACCACAGCAGCAGGCCGAACACGGTCAGGCCAAACGAACCAAACGGCACCAGGCCGATTTCCACCTTACGCCCGGAGAGTTTTTCGCACAGCATCGAGCCCAGGGCGATGCCCACCGAGAACACCGTGAGGATCAAGGTCACCACGGTTTCGTCGCCGTACAGCCATTCCTTGGCATAGGCCGGGATTTGCGTGAGGTAGATCGCGCCGACAAACCAGAACCATGAGTTGCCGACAATCGAGCGCGACACCGCCGGCGTCTGCCCCAGGCCCATGCGCAACGTCGCCCACGACTGAGTGAAGATATTCCAGTCCAGGCGCAGCTGCGGTGTCGACGCCGCTGCGCGCGGGATGCTGCGGCTGGCCAGGTAGCCCAGCACCGCCACGGCCACAATCGCCACCGCCACCACCGGCGCGTAATGGGTGGAAGACATCATGATCCCGGCACCGATGGTGCCCGCCAAAATTGCCAGGAACGTGCCCATCTCCACCAGGCCGTTGCCGCCCACCAACTCATCGTCGTGCAAGGCCTGGGGCATGAGCGAGTACTTCACCGGGCCGAACAGCGCCGAGTGAGTGCCCATGGCAAACAGCGCCAGCAGCATCAGTTCAAGATGATTGGTCAGAAAACCCGTCGCGCCCACCGCCATGATCACGATCTCGCCGATCTTGATCGCGCGGATCAACGCGTCCTTGTTGAATTTCTCGCCAAACTGCCCGGCCAACGCCGAGAACAGGAAGAACGGCAGGATAAACAACAAAGCACACAGGTTGACCCAGATGGAGCGGTCACCCTCGATGGTGAGCTTGTAAAGGATGGCCAGGATCAGCGACTGCTTGAAGATGTTGTCGTTGAACGCGCCCAGCAACTGGGTAATGAAAAACGGCAAGAAGCGCCGCGTGCGCAGCAAGGTAAATTGGGAAGGATGGCTCATCGTCGTCCGTGTTCCTGCGTGGCCTTTATTTATCAGGCCACGACTTTACCTAATCCTGCTTACTTATTCGCTAGCCCGGCAATACAAGGCGAAACAAAAAGCTCGCCTTTATAAGCGCCCTGCACGGTGCGCTTGGCCACGATCAGCCACATCAGCGCCAGCGCAACCACCAGCACACTGCCAAACACGCTGAAAAACGCCAGCTGTAACAGGCTCGCCAATTTAAGCGTGGCCAAGGCGTAAACCCCCAATGGGAAGGTAAAACCCCACCAGCCCAGGTTGAACGGGATACCGGCGCGCAGGTAACGCAGGGTGATCAACACCGCAATCAACATCCACCACAAACCGAAGCCCCACAGGGTAATGCCCGCAATCAGGCCCAGGCCGTGGGCCATTTCACCGACACTGGCCAGGCCATTGGCGGCGAAGATCCCAGGGGCATCCGTACCGAGCAGCAACATGCCCAAGGCACCGGTACCGATCGGGCCCAGGGCCAACCAGCTCGACGCTGCCATATTGGCGTGAGGCAACTTATGCAAGGCCATGCGCAGCATCAGGATGGTCAGAATGCTGAACGCTACCGGCAGGGAAAACGCCCACAGCACGTAGCTGGTCACCAACATCACCAGTTGCGAATGGGCATCGGCCAAGTGCGGCGCGAGCAAGCCACCGCTGGCCGCTGCCACTTCGGCCGCCACCACGGGCAACAGCCAGACGGCGGTCATCTGGTCGATGCTGTGCTCCTGGCGGGTGAACATCATGAACGGGATCAGCACGCCGCAGGCCAGGGACATGGCCACGTCCAGCCACCACAAGGCTTCGGCCAACGGGATCACATCACCGCCCCAGCGCGGCAGGCCGAACAGCAGCAAGCCGTTGAGAATAGTCGCCAGCCCCATGGGGATGGTGCCGAAAAACATCGAGACCGTTGAGTGCCCGAAGATGCGCCGCGCCTCGTGGAAAAACATCACCCAGCGGGCGGCATACAGCACGCTGAACAGCACAAACAGGCCAATGGTGAACAGCCACAGGCCCTCGGCGACGGCATGCAGGCCTGGCAGGCTGACTGGCAACTGGGCCAAGGCCAGCGCCAGCACACCGGTGCCCATGGTCGCGGCGAACCAGTTCGGGGTGAACTGGCGAATCACTTCCCGGGGACGGGTCAGGTGACTGAAGGGTTTGTAGCGGTGAGTAGTCGAGCAGGTCATGGGTTAATCCTCTTCCTCATTTGAGGTTGGAGCCATGATAGAACCTGATCGAATATCTATATAACGGGTAATATCTCTAACTGTTATCTATTTTACCTATATTAATCGTAATCATGCGCTCGCCCTTGCCTGCGCCGTGTCCCGCCACAACAACCCAACAAGCGCGCCGAGAGACAGCAAGATAAGCACCGCACCGTAGCCGTCCGTGGTCGCGATCAGGCCAAAGACGCGGCTCAGGTTACCCGCCAACAGCGCCGGCACGCAGAACGCCAGGTAGCTCAATACATAGAACGCCGACATCAGGCCCGCCCGCTCATGGGGCAACGCCAGGCCCACGATACTGCGCACACTGCCCATGAAACCGCCGCCGAAGCCCAGGCCTGCGATCACACTGGCGACAAAGAACAGCCACAGGCTGGCGGTGTTTACGGCAACCAGCAGCAACCCCACGCCCACGGCCAGCAGTGCAGCCGACAAGCGCATCACCCTGTCAGCCGCGTGATTGCGCAGGCTGTAGATCATCACCGCGCCGCTCAAGGTCACCACCGCCACCAGCCCGCCGCCGATCAAGTGCGAGGTCGACCCGGTGGCGACGCGCACCAACGACGGCGCCAACGAGGAAAAGAACCCACCCAGCGCCCACACGGCCACATTCAATGGCATCGCCAGCCACAAGGCGCGGCGCGCCTGCGGCGGCACATGCAGGGTTGGCGCCAGGGACTGCAAGGCGCCGGGTATACGACTGACCGTTTCAGGCAGGCGCCATACATAGAGAGCCTGCAACACCATCAAGCCCAGCAGGGTGTAATAGATCAATTGGGTTGGCCATGGCGCGTACTCCACCAGTAACCCGCTGCCCAGGCCACCACTGGCCATGCCGAGCATCGGTGCAAGGCTGTTGAGCATCGGGCCGCGGACGCGGTCGGTATCGAGCAGCGTCGCACTCAATACCGCTGTGGCAGTGCCAGTCGCGAAGCCCTGTAACGCGCGGGCGGCCAGCAGGCAGGCGGTGCTGTCAGCGTGGATAAACAGCAGCATCGCCACACTATTGAGCAGCAGCGCGGCGAAGATCACCGGCTTGCGTCCCAGGTAATCCGAGAGCGACCCCACCGTCAGCAGGGCCGCCAGCAGGCTCACGGCATAGACACCAAAGATGGCCGTGAGCATGGCCGCCGAAAAATGCAGGTGGTCTTGGTACACCTGGTACAAGGGCGTCGGCGCGCTGGAGGCGGCGAGAAAGGTCAGCACCATGATCACTAGAAACGCCAGGCTGGACCGCTGAGAGATGACACTGGACATGGGCACGCTCCGCTAAAGCTAATATTTTGCTTTTGTGCAGTGTGCTATTCGCTGGCGCTTAAAGCAAATTCTTTGTGTTAAGGTCTTGCCCATGGCGATCAAAGAAGGCCTCCGCCCGGGGGGCCGCAGTGCCCGGGTACAAGAATCCGTCCACAGAGCGGTGCGCGAATTGCTGGAAGCCCATGAGCGTTCCAGTGTCACCGTGCCGATGATTGCGGCATGTGCAGGCGTCACGCCGTCGACCATTTACCGGCGCTGGGGCGATCTGTCAGTACTGCTCGCCGACGTCGCCCTGGCCCGAATGCGCCCCGATACCGAACCGGCCAACACCGGCAGCCTGCGTGGCGACCTGCAAGCCTGGGCCGAGCAATACCTGGATGAGATGAGTTCGGACGTAGGCCGCAACATGATGCGCGACGTGCAAAGCAGCCCGACGCCAGGGTATTGCGTGAGCATCCTGAGTGGGCAGTTGCAGGTGATTGTTGACCGCTACCCGCAGGAACAGCCACCGAGCGTTGACCATCTGATCAACCTGCTCGCCGCACCTACGGTGTTTCGTATTCTGTTTTCGGCAGAGCCTTTGGCGGTAGAAGAACTGCATGCCCTGATCGAGCTGGCACTGAAGGCTTAAAGCCCTGCACAGAGCAAATGTGGGAGCGGGCTTGCTCGCGAAGGCGTCGTGTCAGTCAATGCATCAGCAACTGATCTACCGCATTCGCGAGCAAGCCCGCTCCCACATTTTTTACCGCGTGCCGTCAGCGGCTAGGTACGCATCCCACGTCCGCTCACCAGCAACCGCGCGCAGCCGATATACAAGACGATGGTGGCAACGATCATAAAGGTGATCGCCACACTGATCTTGATATCCGACACGCCCAGAATGCCGTAGCGGAAGGCGTTGACCATGTGCAGCACCGGGTTGGCCAGGGATACCGTCTGCCAGAACGGCGGCAGCAAGGTGATGGAGTAAAACACCCCGCCCAGGTAGGTCAGCGGCGTCAGCACGAAGGTCGGGATAATGGAAATATCATCGAAGTTGCGTGCGAACACGGCGTTGATAAAGCCCAGCAGCGAGAAGATCGTCGCCGTCAGCACGACCACCAGAATGGTGACCCCCAGATGATGCACCTGCAGGTGGGTAAAGAACAGCGACAGCAGCGTCACGATCACCCCCACCATCAGGCCACGCAACACGCCGCCCAGGGTGTAGCCGATGAGGATGGTGTGCGGTGACACCGGCGAGACCATCAGCTCTTCGATGGAGCGCTGGAACTTGCTGCCAAAGAAACTCGACACCACGTTGCCGTAGGAGTTGGTGATCACTGACATCATGATCAGGCCCGGCACGATGTACTCCATGTAGGTGAAACCACCCATGTCGCCGATTTGCCGGCCGATCAGGTTACCGAAGATCACAAAGTACAGGACCATGGTGATCGCCGGCGGCAGCAGGGTCTGCGGCCAGATCCGGGTAAAGCGCTTCACTTCGCGATAGACAATGGTTTGCAGCGCGACAAGGTTGGGTTGCAGTTCGGAACTCATACCGCCACCTTCGCCAGATTTTTCTCCACCAGGGACACGAACAACTCCTCAAGGCGATTGGTTTTGTTACGCAGGCTCAACACTTCGATGTTCTGAGTCGCCAGCTGGGTGAACAGCGCGGTGATGCCCATGGCCTTATCCACCTGCACCTCCAGGGTGTGGCTGTCCACCAGCCGGCTTGGGTAGCCGAGCAACTGCGGCGCCACCGAGAGATTGTTTTTCAAGTCGAGCAGGAAGGTTTCCACATGCAACTGGCCCAGCAGGTTGCGCATGCTGGTGTTCTCGACAATGGTGCCGTGGTCGATGATGCCGATGTTGCGGCACAACTGCTCAGCCTCCTCCAGGTAGTGGGTGGTGAGGATGATGGTGATGCCCTTCTCGTTCAGTTCGGTGAGGAAGGTCCACATCGAGCGGCGCAGTTCGATGTCCACGCCGGCGGTAGGTTCGTCGAGGATCAACAGGCGCGGCTCATGCACCAGGGCACGGGCGATCATCAGGCGTCGCTTCATGCCACCGGACAGCGAGCGCGAAGGCACGTCACGCTTGTCCCACAGGCCCAGTTGGGTGAGGTACTGCTCGGCGCGTTCCTTGGCGACTTTCGCCGGAATGCCGTAGTAGCCAGCCTGGGTCACGACGATATCGAAGGTCTTTTCGAACTGGTTGAAATTGAATTCCTGGGGCACCACGCCAATGGAGCGCTTGAGCGCCGCCGGGGATTTGTCCAGGTCATGCCCGAAGATATTCACCGTGCCGCTGGTCTTGTTGACC
The DNA here is from genome assembly GCF_001907715.1 of Pseudomonas sp. BTN1. Taxonomy (NCBI): domain Bacteria; kingdom Pseudomonadati; phylum Pseudomonadota; class Gammaproteobacteria; order Pseudomonadales; family Pseudomonadaceae; genus Pseudomonas; species Pseudomonas sp. BTN1. Next base: position 18,571 of record NZ_MPBM01000052.1, read on the forward strand.
AGGGTGGAGAGAATACCGATGGTGGTGGATTTGCCGGCACCGTTGGGGCCCAGCAAGGCGAAGAAGTCACCTTCGGCAACGTCCAGATCGATACCACTCAGGGCCTGGAAACCGTTGCCGTAGGTTTTGGTTAGCTGCCGGATGGACAGAGCGGAACTCATATCGGAATACGCACCAAAGAAGGGAATAGAAAGAATAGATGAGGGCACACCGCAGGTAGTTCAACCGGCGATGCAATGCGGGCATGGTGCTTGCCCATGCCGCACAAGTACAGTCACCCGTATTAATAGTGTGTATTAAGTCAACGCGGTCATCACCGCCTTGCGGTAGGCCGGGCGCTGTTGCAAGCGCTGGTACCAGGCCTCCAGATTCGGCATTGCCGGGCGTTCGATGGGCATCTCGAACCAGGCATAGATGAAGCAGCCCAGGGGAATATCGCCCATGCCGAACGCCTGGCCGGACAGGTAGGGTTGCTCGGCGAGGGCTTGTTCGACGGTTTTGAGCGCGTCGATACAGGCTTGGCGCCCGGCATTGATGCTGTCCCAGTTTTGCTGGTCAGCCGGGGTGCGCACGATGCCCCAGAACACCGCCTTGAACGGGTCGGCGAGCGTGGAAGTGGTCCAGTCCATCCACTTTTCGGCGTTGGCCCGGGCTTGCAAGTCGCTGGGGTAAAAGTCCGATGCCTGCTTGGCGCACAGGTAACGCACGATGGTGTTGGACTCCCACAGCACAAAGTCGCCATCTTCGATCACCGGCACCCGGCCATTGGGGTTCATGGCCCGGTATTGGGGGGTATCGACCACACCAAAAGCCCCGCCCGCATCAATTGCTTCATAGTCCAGGCCGAGTTCCTCGGCGCACCACAGTGCTTTCCTGACGTTTGATGAATTTTTACGACCCCAGATCTTCAGCATGACCGCGCCTTATTGTGGATGAACTTGGCTGGATGAAGGCAGCAGCATACGCCGGTTCAGCCGCGGCTTAAATCGCTCTGCATATCGCCGAGCAGGGTGGGCGCATCGTCGGCAAACAGGTGCGGGTAGCACTGACGGATATGCCCGAAGAAAAATGCTTCAGGCACGTCAGCAAATTGCCCGTGGTCCACCACGTACTCCATCGAACGCTGACCCTGGCGATTGAACGCGTGGAACACGCTGTCGTGCAGGCCATCGAATTCCAGCGGCGGCACGTCGAACACCTCGCACAATTGCTGGTTGAACGCCGGAGTGGCCTTGACCCAGCGGCCGTTCAGGTAAAGCTCGGTATAACCGTGCATGGCGAACACGTCACTCTTGAGCAGTGCGAGCAGCCGCGGTGTGGACAAGTGGTTGCGCACGTCCGCCAGGCCAATGCGTGCGGGAATGCCGCAGTGGCGCGCGCAAGCGGCGAGCAACGTAGCTTTGGGCACACAGTAGCTTTCGCCGGCCGCCAGGGCGAAGCTGGCACTCAAGGTGTTGGGGTCACGGCTGAAGGTATAGGGGTTGTAGCGAATGGCCTCACGCACCGCGTAGTAAAGACTGACTGCCTGGTCACTTAAATCCGGGCGGGTTCCGCGATGTTTCTCGGCGAACTCCACCACCACAGGGTGGTCACTATCGATGAAGCGGCTGGGACTCAAGTACGTATTCATGAGCTTGATCTCCGAGGGGAGCCTGGAGTTTAACCACCAGGCCTGCCAGAGAGATAACGACGATTCGGCCAAATGCCGGCGCCGGCTGATGGGTTGCCCAGTACACCTTGTTACACCCTGATCACCCGGCTTGTTCGGATGCCGACTAAGCTCCCTGGTGGTTTCGCCCCTGGTTCACGGAGGATTGAATATGCTGTTGTTGTGGATACTGGTGCTGGTGGTCGGCATTGCCTACCTGGCACACCGCCGTACTGCCCCCCTGCCCGCCCTGGGCGTGGTCGCCGTCTACCTGCTGGCGATGGGCGCCTGGAGCCACGCACCGGGTTGGCTGCTGCTGATCTTCTGGGTGCTCCTGGCCGTGGTGGCCGCGCCTTTGTTGCTGCCCGACCTGCGCCGCCAATACTTCACCAAGCCGCTGTTCAGCTGGTTCCAGAAAGTGCTGCCGCCGATGTCCGAGACCGAGCGCGATGCGATCGATGCCGGTACCGTATGGTGGGATGGCGAACTGTTCAGTGGCCGCCCCGACTGGGACAAATTGCTGGCCTACCCCACGGCGCAATTGACCGAGGAAGAGCAGGCGTTCATCGACGGCCCCACCGAAGAACTCTGCGCCATGGTCAGCGACTGGGAAATCGGCCAGGCCATGGACCTGCCGCCGCAAGCCTGGGAACACATCAAGACCCATGGTTTCTTCGCCCTGATCATTCCCAAGGAGTACGGTGGCAAGGGCTTCTCCGCCTATGCCCACTCCCAGGTTGCCATGAAGCTCGCGACCCGCAGCGGTGACCTGGCCTCCACCGTGATGGTCCCCAACTCCCTCGGCCCCGCCGAACTGCTGCTGCACTACGGCACCGACGAACAACGTAACCACTACCTGCCGCGCCTGGCCCGCGGCGACGACATTCCGTGCTTCGCCCTCACCGGCCCGCTGGCCGGCTCCGATGCGGGCGCCATGCCTGACACCGGGGTGATCTGCAAAGGGGAATGGGAAGGCAAGGAAACCCTCGGCCTGCGCCTGAACTGGGAAAAGCGCTACATCACCCTCGGCCCGGTCGCGACCTTGCTCGGTCTGGCCTTCAAGGCTTATGACCCAGACCACCTGCTGGGTGAGGAAGAGGACCTGGGCATCAGCCTCGCGTTGATTCCTACCGACACCCCTGGCGTGGAAATCGGCCGTCGTCACCTGCCGCTTGGCGCCGCCTTCATGAACGGCCCCAACTCCGGCAAGGATGTGTTCATCCCTCTGGAATACCTGATCGGTGGCCAGGAGATGCTCGGCAAGGGCTGGATGATGTTGATGAACTGCCTGTCGGTCGGCCGTTCGATCTCGCTGCCCGCCGTCGGCACTGGCGCTGCCAAGTTCACCAGCCTGGTGACCGGCCAATACGCCCAGGTGCGCGAACAGTTCAACGTACCGCTGTCGGCCTTCGAAGGGATCCAGGAAGCCCTGGCACGCATCGGTGGCAACGCCTGGCTGATGGACAGTGCGCGCATGCTCACCGCCAACGCCGTGGACCTGGGCGAGAAGCCGTCGGTGTTGTCGGCGATCCTCAAGTACCACCTGACCGAGCGTGGCCGTGAGTGCATCAGCCACGCCATGGACGTGCACGGCGGCAAGGGCATCATCATGGGCCCCAACAACTACCTGGGCCGCAACTGGCAGGGCGCACCGATCTTCATCACCGTGGAAGGCGCCAATATCCTCTCGCGTAACCTGATGATCTTCGGCCAGGGCGCCATTCGCTGCCACCCCTTCGTGCTCAAGGAAATGGCCCTGGCCGGCCGCGAAGACCATGACCAGGCGTTGAAGGAATTCGACGGCCTGCTGATGCAACACATCGGCTTTGCCGTCAGCAACGCCGCCAGCACCCTGGTGCTGAACCTGGGCTTCGGGCACTTCGAAAAAGCCCCGGGCAACCGGTTGAGCCAGGGCTACTTCCGTGCCCTGAACCGCCAGGCGGCTGCGTTTGCCCTGCTGGCCGACCTGAGCATGATGTTGCTGGGTGGCGAACTCAAGCGCCGCGAACGCCTGTCCGCCCGCCTGGGTGATGTGCTGAGCCACATGTACCTGGCCTCGGCGGCGCTCAAGCGTTATCACGACCTGGACTCGCCGGACCATCTGGAGCCGCTATTTGCGTGGGCCATGGAAGAAAGCCTGGGCGAATCGGAACGCGCACTGGATGAGCTGCTGAGCAACTTCCCGAACAAGGTGCTGGGCTGCCTGCTGCGGGTGATCGTGTTCCCATTCGGGCGTCGTCATACCGGCCCGTCCGATGCGCTGGATGCCGAAGTGGCAGCCGTGATCGGCCGCGCCAAGGGCGACCCGACCCTGGAAGAATTGCTGGCCGGCTGTTATCGCCCGCAATCAGCAGAAGATCCCGTGGGCGCCCTGCAACATGCCTACGACCTGCTCGGTGCCAGCCACCCCTTGCAGAAAAAACTCCACAGCGCGCTCAAAAGCGGCCAGGTCAAGCCGGCTGCCGGCGAGCATGCCATCGACGCGGCCCTGCAGGCCGGCGTGCTGCAACCGGCCGAGGCGCAAACCCTGCGCGATGCCGAGGCGGCGCGACGCAAGGTGATCGACGTGGATGATTTCAGCAAGGAAGAGCTGATGCAGGCAGAAGGTAAAGTCCGCTGATTCGAGCGGTCATATAAAAACGGGCGCGAGAGGCTTATACTCTCGCGCCCGTTTTTGCTTTAGAGGCCTTATCTCGTGTCCAACGTCGTTGCCGATCATCTCGTCTTGCTCGACCACTTGCGCAGCATCCTGGTTGCCGTCGGCGAAGCCGAACAGGTACCCGAGGAAAGCCACTCGCTGTTCCTGGAGCGTTTCGACGAACTGCGCGCCCTGTTGCCAATCGACCCGATCGAAAGCCAGTACCTGGGCCAGGACCTGATGAGCCAGGTCATCCTGCGCTACCCGCAAATCGCCCACCTGGTGCCCCGCGACCTGCTGTGGTTCTTTGGCGGCGACTGCCTGCACTTCATGCCCGACGAAGAACTGGACCTGTACCAGGCCCTGGAAGAACGTCGCTATGAAGCCGAACAGAACGACGAACCGTTCGACTGGAACCAGGAAAAACAGCTGCTGGCGATGCCTCAGGACCAGAGCAAACACTGACGACTATGCTCGTTCCTACGCTCTGCGTGGGAACCTATCCTGTGACGCTCTGCGTCACCCGTGTACAGGCATAAAGGCAGGACGCGGAGCGTCCAAGGTGGCATTCCCACGCAGAGCGTGGGAACGAGCAACCGCGCTCCTACCGCCGCCGCAGCGTGGGCTCCTTGGCCATGCACTCCACCAGATAATCGATAAACACCCGCAACTTCGGCGGTAGGTACCGTGTGGGCGAATGCAGCAGCCACGCCTCGCCATGGTACGAGGCAATAAAATCCCACCCCGGCAACACCTGCACCAACTCCCCCGCTTCCAATGCATGCCGCGCGGTGAAATACGGCAAGCTGGCAATCCCGACATGCTGCAACGCCGCCTCCAGCCGCACCCCGGTGTGGTTCGCCGCATACCGGCCGCGTACGCCGACCGTTACCGCCTTGCCAGCCTGGCGAAACTTCCAGCGTGAATCTCCCGGTGTTTCACCCAGATAAATGCAACTGTGCCCAAGCAGATCATGGGGATGGCTCGGTGTACCGTGCTCGGCCAGATATTGCGGCGTCGCGCACAACAAATGTTCGATGGGCAACAGCTGGCGCCCGACCAAGCCTGGCGGTGGGCTGTCGGTGATGCGGATGCTCAAGTCGACGTTGTCGTCGATCAAATCCACATGCCTATCTTCCAGGATCAATTGCACATCCACCTTGGGATAGCGCCGCAAAAATTCCGGCATATGCGGGTGCACCACAAATCGCCCCACCGCCTTGGGCACACTGACCCGCACCAGCCCCTCGGCTTCATGGGTAAATTGCCCACTGATTTCCATCACCGAGCGCGCCGCATTGACCATCTCCTGGCAACGCTTGAACACCTCCTCGCCGCCCTCGCTCAGGCGCAGCTTGCGCGTGGTGCGTTGCAGCAGGCGCGTGGCCAGGGCTTGTTCCAGGCGCGAGATGCTGCGGCTCACCGCCGAAGGTGAAACGCTGAGTTGCCGCGCCGCTTCGGAGAAGCTGCCGGTTTCCACGACCTTGACGAAAATCGCCATTTCACCCAATAACGGTAAAGGAAGATTGATGCTCATGACGCACAGGTCCATTGATAATTGAGCGGATTATCACCCATCTGCGCACTATTTATACTGCCCACAGAACCCTGATGCGGATGTAGATGATGACCGAGCGCCTGTTTTTTACCCACGACCACCTGACGGCCGAGCTGGAAGTGCTCAGTTGCACCCCGCACGAAGAGCAATTCGCCGTGATTGTGCAGTCGACCATTTTCCATCCCCAAGGCGGCGGCCAGCCGTTCGACACCGGCTGGCTCGGCGATAGCCAGGTACTGCGGGTCGTGCAGGAAGCCGAACAGGTGGTGCACTACGTCGACCAGCCCCTGGAACCAGGACCCGCCATTGCACGAGTCGACGCACAGCGGCGCGCCTTGCACACTCGTCTGCATTCGGCGGGGCACTTAATTGGCAATGCCGGCGAACGCCTGGGCTGGATGCCGATCAAGGCTCACCACTGGCCCGGCGAAGGCAAGATCACCTTTATCCGTGGCCAGACCGCGCAAGACATGGATGCGCAGACGCTCCAGCAGTGGGTCAACACATGGATCGCCGCCGACTATCCCCGCTATATGACGCTGGAAGATGGCACCCGCGAAGTCGGCTTCGGCGAATTACCGGCTTACGCCTGTGGTGGCACTCATGTTCAAGCGCTGAGCGAACTGGGCCAGGTAACGATCCTGGCGTTGTCGGAGAAAAAAGGCGCGCTCTCGGTGCGCTATGAAATCAATGCGGGAGGAGGCTTGCCTTAATGCCATTCAGTTAAGCTCAGTTCCCCTGTGGGAGCTGGCTTGCCTGCGAAAGCGTTAGTGCAGTAGCAGATGCAGTGACTGACACACCGCTATCGGGGGCCCCCTCCCACATTGGATCGCCCCAAAGAAACAGGCTACACGGCAATCGCCCCCGCCCTGCTCGGCTCAACCACGAACGACTTCAACGTCGACACCGTCGCCGCCGGGTCACGCGGATCACTGATCGCACGAAAATTCGTCAACATGCTATTGGCCGCCAACTCCACCGAAACATACCCACGCTGGCGACTGTCGAAAAACTTCACATGGGGGTTGAGCGGCATGATCTTCATGAACGCGTCATAGGGCGGGCCGTCGGAGGTCACCGACGAGCCAACAAACTCGGTGGCGACCACCGCCGAGTCCGGCCTGTCGGCGTCGGCATGCAGGTCGGTGGCCCAGAACGAATGAATATCCCCTCCCCAGAACACCGGGTTCTTCACGCGATTGCGCACGATCGACGCCAGCATCCGTGAGCGGTTCGCCATGTAGCCATCCCAGCCATCGGTCCAGCGGCCAAGCTTATGGTTGGTGAGGTCACGCTGCATCAGCGGCGCCACCAGCAGGTCTTGTGCGATCACATTCCACTGCGCTCCAGACTGGGCAAAGCCCTGATCCAGCCAGGCTTCCTGCTGCCAGCCGAGCAACGTGCGGCCAGGGTCACGCAGGTCGCTGCAGGGGGCGGTGACAATATGCCCCTGGTGGCTGCCATTGGCCGCGATGCACGGTTGCTCGGAACGGTACTGGCGACCGTCGAGCACATGGAAACGCGCAAGCCGGCCGTAATCCAGGCGCCGGTAAATGCGCATGTCCGGCCCCTTCGGCACGCTGCTGGCACGCAGGGGCATGTGTTCGTAAAACGCCTGATAAGCCGCCGCGCGTTGTTTGAGAAACTGCGCCACCGTCACTTTCGGGTCCTGGGACCAGCGGTTGGCGTAGTCATTCTGTACTTCGTGGTCGTCCCAGGTAACGATGCTAGGGGCTGCGGCGTGCAGGGCCTGCAGGTCTGGATCAGTCTTGTAGAGTGCGTAGCGGTTGCGGTAATCACTCAGGCTTTGCGCGTTGCCGCTGCCGTGAGAACGAAACACCTTGCCCGACTCCGCCGCATAGGAGCTGTCGTAGATGTAATCACCGAGGAAAAACACCAGGTCCGGGTGCTCGGCGGCAAGGTGTCGGTAGGCGCTGAAGTAACCGCGCTCCCAATGCGAGCAGGACACAAACCCCAGCCGGGCCGAGGCCATGGCCTGCAACGGCGGCATCGTGCGCGACTGGCCCACCGGGCTCTGCGCACCGAGCCCTTCAAACTGGTACCAATACGGCCGATCTGCCGCCAGCCCCGCCACCTCGACATGCACCGCATGAGCGAAACGCGGCGTCGCCAATACTTCGCCCTGCTTCACAATGCGCGTCATCGCCGCATCGCTGGCCACCCGCCAGCGCACCGGCACCGAGCGACTCAGGCCGCCACGGCCATCCGCGGCGTTGAACAACGGCGCCAGGCGCGTCCAGATCACAAAGCCATCTGGCAACGGGTCGCCGGAAGCCACGCCGAGGGTGAACGGATAATCCACCCCGGCACTGCGCGCAAACGGGCTGAGGATGGAAAAGGCGGTAGCGACCACCAACCCGCCGAGGACCCGGCGTCGGCCGTGGTCGACGTCGCCGCTCACAAGCAGCGCTCCCAGTCATCACGCACGCTGGCAAACCCGAGCAAGTCCTCATACACGCCGTTCTTCAGGAACGCCTGGTGCATGCAGCCTTCATAGCGCAGGCCGATCTTCTCCATGACCCGCGCCGATTCCTTGTTGCGCGCGAAACACTGGCTGCCCACGCGCTGCAACCCTAGCGCCTCGAAGCCGAAATCCATCACCGCGCTCGCCGCTTCTGCCGCATACCCCTGGTTACGGCAGTGCGCCGCCACCCAGCCACCCAAGTGCCCATAGTGATGGCGAGCATTGATGCGCAGGCTGACCATGCCGACCAATTCGTCGGTGCCGCGCACATGCATCCCCAGGTTCAGCAGTTCACCAGTGCGGTACTTGTCGGCGGCCCCGGCAATAAAATCCTGGGCGGTTTCCAGGGTGTAGGGCGATGGAATGTTCGCCGTGTTGTCGGCAATTTTCGGCCCGTTGGCAAGCGTGAAAAGCACCTGCGCCTGATGCATTTGCAGGGCGCGCAACAGCAGTCGCGGGGTCGTCAATTGAGGCAGTGCAGTGGGCATGGGAGCCGGCTCTCAAGATAAATTTCTCAAGCATGAATGCCCCGAGTGTCAGTTTCATTACGCCCGAAAACTGACCGGTAAGTTTTCTGAAAGACTCGTCCTAGAGCCTCTAAACGGTCAATTAAAGTTAACCAATCGGTCATTTTTGGCTGTTAGCGTTTTGCCCCTAATTCAATGACGGGGTAACGGAATGAGAACCTGGGACGAACCCAAGAAACGCAAGGCGCACATCGAGCTGATCCCGATGATCGACGTGATGATGTTCCTGCTGGTGTTTTTCGTACTGGTGAGCCTGAACGTGATTCCCGCGCTCGGCATGAAGACCCAATTGCCCAGCGCCAGCAGTTCGCAGCAGCTCAAGCCGCAAAACAAATTCATCCTCACCCTGGGCCTGGAAGGCCAGTTGCAACTGGACGGCAAGGACCTGACGGTGGAGGCCCTGGTGCCGGCGCTGAAGGCGGCCGAAAAGCCCGATACCAAGTCGACGATCATCGTCAACAGCGACAAAGGCGTGGAGGTTTCGCGCCTGGTGGAAGTGATGGACACCCTGCGCCTGGGTGGCTTCACCTCCGTGTCCATTGCTACGCGTAAGTCCTGACCATGTACGCTCTGTTTCGCGTGCGTCAGCTGCTGGGCAGTGTGCCGGCCCTGATCGCCTTGGTGCTGATTGCACTGGGTATCCAGTCCCAGACATTGAAGGTCGAGCCGGTGTATGACGAGTCGGCGGTCGAATTGGCCTTGGTCGAGCCGGAACCGCAAGTCATACCGGAACCGGTGTTGGAGCAAGAACCGCCGCCGCCGATGATCGAAGAGGAAGAGGCCGAGCCGGCGCCCCCGCCGCCACCGCCCAAGCCGCTGCCCAAACCCAAACCTGAACCCAAGCCAAAACCTGTGCCCAAGCCTGCCCCCGTGGTCGCCAAGCCCGTGCCGACGCCGCCACCGGTGGCCGCCAAGCCAGCCCCGGCCGTCGTCACCCAAGCGGCACCGACGCCTGCCCCACCGGCGCCACCGAAGGTCGATGGCCAGGCCCTGGAAAGCGGTTACCTCAAAGGCTTGCGCAACGAACTGGACACCTACAAGCAGTACCCCACCGGGCGCCAGGCGTCCCTCGAACGCCCGAGCGGCGAGGTGGTGGTGTGGTTGCTGGTAGACCGTCAAGGCCGTGTCCTCGACTCGGGTTTACAAACCCAAGCCTCGAGCATGCTGCTCAACCGGGCCGCCACCAATAGCTTGCGTCGCATCAAGCAAGTCAAACCGTTCCCCGAGCAAGCCTTCGGGGGGCGCAATGAGCAGCGCTTCACCGCCACCTTCAACTACAGCGTGCAATAAGCACCCGACACCAGGACGACAGTGATGAAGTTCACCCGTATTCATCTGGCACTAGTGGCCGCGACCAGCATGACCCAGGGAATGGTCATGGCAGAGACCAGCGACAGTGACGTCGGCACCATTGGGGTACAAGGCAAGGCGACCGCAGGAGGCGGTTACATGGTGCCGGAGGAAAGCATCAAGGGCCGCTCCACGGTAACCAAGGAAGCACTGGATAAACAGGCGGCCACCGGCAATGCCATCGACAAGCTCAAGTACACCCCCGGCTTGAACATCTCCAGTGAAGACAACACTGGCCTGTCGGGCTTTCGCTTCGCCATGCGCGGCATGAACTCCGACCAGGTGGGCATGTCGGTGGACGGCATGCCGATCAATGATTCGGGCAACTACGCGCTGTATTCCAACCTGCTGGGCGATCCGGAAAACATCGACCAGATCTTCGTCACCCAGGGCGCTGCGGAATCCGACGGCCCGCACATTGGTTCCAGCGGCGGCAACATTGGCATCGTCACGATTCGCCCGACCAAGGAAACCGGTGCCTTCGTCAAACAGGTCGTCGGCAGCAACGCCACGCGCAAGACTTTTGCCCGCCTCAACACCGGCGAAATCAACGGCCTGAGCAACTGGCTGTCGGTGTCCCACACAGAAGGTGAAATGTGGCGCGGCTCGGGCGCGGTACGCGCGGACAAGGTGGAGTGGAACAGTTTTTTCGACGCCGGCAATGGCAACACCGCCAACCTGATCCTCAAGTACCACGAGCAGGACAACAACAGTTACAGCCAGTTGACCAAGGCGCAGTTCCAGCAATATGGCCGCAAGTACGACCCTTACCCTGCCACCCCCAGCGTGGGCAGCAACGGCAAATACAACAGCTATTACGCCCTGGCGCAGAACCCGTTCCAGACCTTCACCGCCGTGCTCAACACCCAGTTCAAACTGGCCGATAACCTCGCGCTGTCCGTGATCCCGTATTACTACTGGGGCAATGGCAGCGGCGTCGGTTCATCCAGCTATGCCCTCAACCGTGGCTCCAACCAGGGCGGTGTGTTCGACCTCGGCAACCTGCCCACGGCCGCCCAATACAACGCCGACGGCACACCCAACAGCGGCGTGTACTACCGCCCTTCACGCACGCAAACCTGGCGTCCGGGTATCACCACCAAGCTGACCTGGGACCTTGGCGACCACAGCCTGCAATTCGGCTACTGGTACGAGCGCGCACGCCAGAGTCAAACCCAGCCGTTCATTCCGCTCAAGAGCAACGGCAAGCCAGTGGACACCTGGCCGGACTCCAACAGCGCCATCGTCGATGCCAACGGCAACACCGTGCAGGGCCGCGACCGTTTCACCGTGACGCCAGCGCAAAAGGTCTGGGCCCAGGACACCTGGTACATCAACCCGGACTGGACCTTCATCGCAGGCCTGGCCTACATGAACGTCGAGCGTGAAGGCACCAACCACGGCAGCCTCAACGAACGCCCGGAAAAACGTAACCAGACCTACAACAAACTGCTGCCCAACGCCGGCCTGAAATACCAGCTGGACGAGCGTGACCAGTTGTTCTACAGCGTGTCGCGCAACATGCGCGTGCCGCAGAACTACGTGCTCTACGACAAAGGCGCCGGCTCGATCGACGCCGAGCCGGAAACCAGCTGGAACCATGAACTGGGCTGGCGCTACAGCGGCGACGACATGAGCCTGGCCGCCACCCTGTTCTACATGGACTTCAAGAACCGCCAGGTGTCGTCCCGGGACATCAACGGCGACTTTGCCGACATCAACGCCGGCTCCGTGGTCAACAAAGGCCTGGAGCTGGAGTGGAGCGGCCAGTTGCCCCACCACTTCAATTACTACACCTCCTACACCTACACCAAGGCCGAGCAGCAGGATGACCTGACCGTCTACAACGCCGGCAAACCCATCGTGCTGCCCACCAGCGGCAAGCAGTTCGCCAACGTGCCCAAGAACATGCTGGCGGCCAACATCGGTTATGACGACGGGCGCTTCTACGGCACCTTCGGCGGCAAGTACACCAGCAAGCTCTACGGCGACCTGACCAACGACGAGGCGATTTCCGGTCGCACCGTGTTCAACCTCGGCGCCGGTATTTACCTGCCGGTGGACAAGAAGGTGGTCAAGGACGCGACCCTGCGCCTGAACGTCGACAACCTGTTCGACAAGAAATACCTGGACGGCGTGTACACCACCAAGACCAACGCGGCCAGCTACAGCGGCTTCCGCGATGGCGACCCGGCGTACATCGTCGGCCTGGACCGTACCGTCACGGTTTCGCTGGAAGCGAATTTCTAAGACTCACCCCAAGAGGAACACCATCATGGATATGAACCTGCTCCACGACGTCACCTTCTATGTGATGTACGCGGCGATGGCCATTGCGATCTTCATCGCCATCGAACGCGGTATCTACTTCGCCTACGTACGCCGCCAGGCACGCGCATTGATCGACGCCCTGGGCGCCAATGTGCACAGCGAGCGTGACCTGCCGGAAAACCTGACCCGTCGCGACAGCCTGCCGCTGAACATGATCTTGCCGGTGCTGGCCCAGAAGGCAACCCACGGTTCGCGCAAAGACCTGGACGACGAAATCGATACCCAGTACCTGAAGACGCGCGCCCCACTGGCCCGCAGCCTGTGGATCATCGAGACCATCACCACCGCCGCCCCGCTGCTGGGCCTGCTGGGCACCATTCTCGGCATCATCGACACCTTCAAGGCACTGGCCACCGCAGGCGTGTCGGACCCAGGGCAGATATCCGGGGGTATCGGGACGGCGTTGTTCGCCACAGGATTAGGTATCGCCATCGCACTGTTTTGCGTGGTGTTTCACAACTTCTTCCAAGACAGCCTGGAGCGCATCAACGACCAGTTGAAGATCCTGTTGATCCGCGCCGCCACCGGTGCCCGCGCACAGGATGAAGTGCCCCATCGCGTGCCCACCCCGCTGCACAGCCGCACGGCTTGACCTACAGGGCGGGCGCCTTGGGCGCTCGCCTTTTCCTTTGGTGCGATGAGACGCTTATGTCCCTTTCGATGAAGTTGCGTATCGCCGGCCTGACCGGCTTGCTCCTCAGTCCGCTGGCCCAGGCGGACTTTTCCATTCCAGGCTTTGAACTGGTGCATACCGTACCCGTGGACACCGCCCTGGGCACCGACGATCTGCGCCAGCCCGGCCCGGTATGGATCGAGCTGTTCGACGGCGCCAAAAGCCGCATTGATATCGGCCAGTTCTACGCCGCGGACCACCCTGGTTCGGTGATGAACACGGTGCTTGAACACCTGGAAGCCGCCGGCAAACGCGGCGTGAAGATTCGTTTCCTGCTCGAAGAAAAAGGCATCAAGCTGTCGGATGCCGCCACCCTGGAACGCTTGCGCGCCATTCCCAACCTGACCTTGCGCGTGCTGCCCTACGGGCAACTGAGCGGCGGCATCATCCACGCCAAGTACCTGCTGGTGGATGGCAAGCAGGCGTTTGTCGGCAGTCAGAATTTCGACTGGCGCGCCCTGGAGCATATCCACGAAACCGGGCTGCGCATCACTGACGAAACGGTGGTGGGCCAGGTGCAGGCGATCTTCGAGCAAGACTGGCAAGCCCAGGCCGCGCTGGCGGGTAAACAACCGGTGCCGCTACCCGCCAGCGGCCCGGCACCCGCACGTACCGGCAACTACCTGGTGGCCAGCCCGCAACGCTACAACCCGCCCGGCGTGGGCGACTCACAGCTGGAACTGCCGCGCCTGCTGGGCGAAGCCAAAAAAGAAGTACGCGTGCAATTGCTCGACTACGCGCCGCTGTCCTACGGACCGGATCGAACCCGGCCGTACTACGCGGTGATCGACAACGCCGTGCGCGCTGCTGCTGCCCGTGGCGTGTTGATCAAGCTGATGGTATCCAACTGGAACACCGACCCGCTGGAACTGCCTTATCTCAAGAGCCTGGCGGTACTGCCCAATGTCGAGATCAAGATCGTCACCCTGCCCGAAGCCAAGCAAGGCTTCATCCCTTATGCGCGGGTGATCCACAGCAAAACCATGGAGATCGACGGCCAAGTGGCGTGGGTCGGCACCAGCAATTGGTTGGGCGGCTACCTGGATAATTCGCGCAATCTGGAGGTGGTGATGCGCAGTGAGGCGATGGCCAAGCGCGTAGGCCAATTGCATGAACAACTGTGGGATGGGCCTTACGCTAGAGCCTTGAGCGTGACGGAGGAGTATCCCGCGGCCCATCCTGGCCAGCATTGACCTTGGGCACCTGAGTAATGGTAGTGTGTGGAAATGTTTCTGACTCTTCCATCAGAAACCTCCTACTCACTACCTGCAAAGGAATGCCTTTAACCATGCACTTTCCACTGAAAAAACTGGTGGCTGCCACCTTGTTCGCCGCGAGCCTGTCGGCAGTTGCCACTCCCGCATCCGCAAACATCACCGCAGACCAAAGCGCAGCCATCCTGAAGCATTTCAGCGAGAACTCGGCCACCGATTTTCGCAGTTTCCTCGGCACCCTGGCCAAGAGCGAACTGGGCAAATCGGCTGACACCGGCCCTGCTATCAGCGCGTTTCTGGGCAACAAACCCCTGAGCGCCGAGCAGCAGAACGAGATCAATCGCCTGCTGGGCATTTATACCCGCGTGAAGTACGGCAAAGCCGCGCTCGAAACCCTGCGCGAACTCGTGGAAATCCCCACGTTCAACGTGGACGGCCTGCCACAGTATAAAAACCCGGAATTCCTCAAGATCGCGGCGAAGATCGAGGCCTTGGCCAAGTCCTTCAACCTGAACTTCCGTAACGTCGATAATCGCGTGTACGAAATTTCCCTGGAGGGCAGCGGTGATGACGTCGTGGGTGTGCATGCCCATGCCGATGTGGTGCCCGTGACTCCGGAAAACTGGGTGCTGCAAGACGGTACCAAACTCGACCCGTTCAAGGTCACGCTGATTGGCGACCGCATGTATGGCCGCGGTACCGAGGATGACAAGAACGGCATCGTGGTGACGATGTACGCCATGAAAGTCATCAAGGAAGAAAAACTGCCATTGGCGCGCACGTTCAAGCTGCTGGTGGACACCACTGAAGAAACCGCCGGTGATGCCATTCCTTACTACTTCGAACGCAATCCCGTGCCGCAATACAACCTGGCGCTGGATGGCGGTTACCCGGTGGTGATCGCCGAGAAAGGCTCGGGTACGGTCATGGCCACCTTCCCGGTGCGCAAGGGCGAAGGCAAAGGCGCGCAAATCATCGCGATGACCGGCGGCAAGGCGAACAACCAGATTCCATCGGCCTCGGTGGCCACGCTGGTCAGCGATACGCCAGCCGAATTGGCCGCCAGCTTGCAACAGGCCGGTGACGACTATGCCAAGCGCAATGGTGGCAATTTCCAGGTGACGGCCAAGGTCGATGGCAAGGACGTCAAACTCACGGTTACCGGCGTATCCGCTCACTCCTCCGAGCCTGAAACCGGGGTCAACCCGGTGGCGCGTATGCTGGAACTGATCCACAGCCTCGACGGCAAGGTTGCCCTCCAGCACAACCACATCACCGATGCCGCGCGGTATGCCGCCGACAACTGGGGCCTGGATTACCTGGGCGGCAAATTGGGTGTGGGCTACGCGGATGATTTCATGGGGCCGTTGACCACCTCGCTGACGTTTGTGGGGCAGGATGACAAAGCCTTCAAACTGGCCGTGAACCTGCGCGCACCGAAAGGTAAAACCCCGGAGGCGCTCAAGGCGCAAATCGAGCAGAAGCTGAACACCTGGGACAAGAACGCCAAGGTCAACGTGAGCTTCACTTACTCGCTGGACACGCCGATGTACCGCAACCCTGAAGGGGAATGGGTAAAAGCCTTGCTGGCAGTGGCCACTGAAAACCTGGGCATGGCGCACAAGTTCGGCACCTCGGCCGGCGCAACCTCGGTGCACGACCTGCCCAACGGCGTGCAATTCGGCCTGGCCCGCCCGGAAGAGAAGTACACCGGGCACACTGACAGTGAGTTCAAGACGGTTGAACAGTTCTTGCTGGACCTGCAGATCGTCACCGAAATGATGGGCCGCGTCGGGCAATTGCCGAAGCTCTGACCCAGTTGAAGCCCCAGCGAGGCTGCGATGGCGGCGGTACAGGCAACTTCTTTAGCGCCTGAACCACCGCTTTCGCAGCCTCGCTAAAGCTCGACAGCTCCCACAGGAGATCGGCGGTGTGGGTGAGATCTCGCTTTGCAGGGCTATCGCGCCAAGCACAACTTGGCAACATCAGCCTTGCAACATCAGCATGTCTTCAAAGAAACCACCGACCGACTCAGTGGGATGGCACAGCTGTATTTCCAGCACCCAGGCCATTTCACTCGGTGGGATCTCCAGGTCAGCCAACACTTTGCTCTCGAACAACGCATGGGGGAAATCTGCAAGGCGGTGCCCTGCCAGGTTGCGTGCCAATCTCCAGCCTTTGGACAGGGCGCTCTGCTCGGCGAAGTCGTAGAGTTCACGCCCAGTCAGGCCACGCAGCCACGCCTGGCGTGTTTCATCAAACACTTCGTGCACGGCCGTTTTGCAGGACTGGTGCAACGGCGCATCGCCGAACACAAACGTATCGCCATAGTCCCCTTCGTAGCCATCCCACACCGGGCCAAGATCGACCACGGCAATGTCATTAGCGCGCAGCCTGCGCTGACGATCAACACCCTCGCGCGGTGGGCGCACAGTGTCGGCGCCAAAACGAATGTAGGTCGGATGCCAGGTGTGCGAAGCGCCCATGGCCTGCAGTTGCCTTGCGGCCATCTCAAGGGCCTCGCCGGTGGTCATGCCGATCTTCAACTGGCTGGCAATGGCCCCCAGGGCACGCATGGATTTTTCCCGCGCAGCCAACATGCCGTCCAAGGAATAACGCGGGCCGACTTTCTCCCAGACCGGGTCGAACGACAGGGAAACCGTTTCCGCACTTGACCGACCACTGGCAACAAACGCCTCCGCGATAAACCGGTGGCTCGGCAACCCCGCTTCAAGGCAATGGGTGCGCACCTGGCTGAGCATTGCACCATTACCGCACGCATACACCTGGACCTGCTCCCAGCGATGCCCGTGACCCGATGCAACCTCCTGCACCCTGCCCTCTGATGACCGCACGGGATGCCAGCGAAAACGGGGATGCTCAAGCATCGCGTGGTCGAGGAAGGCGCTGTCATAAAAGTCCGCCGATTGCGCGCCACCCCAATACAACGTCACTTCGACATCGCGCTTGAGCGCGGTCAGCAGGATAGGCTTGATGCCCGCGTAACCAGTGCCCGTGGCAAATAGGACCACGGGCGCCGCCTCATCGTCCTGCCAGGTACAGGCACCAAACGGCCCTTCCACGTGAAGACGCTCACCCGCGCCGAGATCACCCAGGATACCCTCGGAAAAGTACCCGCCACTCACCCTTCGAATCTGGAAGATCAACCGCCCTTCATCATCGGCGGGCAGGTTGGCAACCGAAAAGCAGCGCGTGTCACCGTCCGCCAGGCGGAACTTGAGGTATTGACCAGGCCGCACCGCCACTGGGCTTTCGGGTATCAATACCAACTCGATCACATCGGGGCCCAGCGCACGCTTGCTATGCACTTGCGCCGCCACTACCAGCGCGGGCGTATCCAGCGACCAGCCGGGAATACGCAGGCACATGTCGCCGCAGGCCTGGCTCTGGCATAACAACATTTCATTGGCTGCCAGAGGATAAGAAGGCGCCGGCGCACCCGGCGCAAGGCGCTTGGCCCGGTACGCACCTTCGGCGACCACCACCTTGCACGAACCGCAGGCGCCACGGCGGCAGGAGAACGGCACGGCCAAGCCGCTGGCGAGCATGGCGTCGAGCAAGAGTTCATCGCCCGCTTCAAAGGTTTTCCCCGAGGGCGACAGTTCGATGACATGACGTTTATTCATAAAGACCTCGGGATAAGTAAGGCTTGATTGTTGCGCTAGACTAGGCCCATTAAAACCTCCAGATTTGGATACTTCAGATGGTCCAGATGCGTAAATGGCGTCCACTGCTCCGGCTTGAAGAAGGTGCAAGCCAGGCGACTTACCGCAAGATCGCCGAAGGCTTGGTCAATGCCATCCTCGAAGGCCGCCTGCCGCCCGGGACGTTACTGCCGGGCACGCGGGAAATGGCACACTTGCTCGACGTCAACCGCAAGACGGTGATCCTGGCCTACGAAGAAGCCATGACCAAGGGCTGGCTGATCAGCGAGCCGCGCCGTGGCACCTTCGTCAATGCGCAGTTGACACCCACGCAACTGCCCAGCGTTACACAACCGTCTTTCGCACCGCAGTTACTGCACCAACCAGCGGTACCCTATTTCACCCATAACGCCCAAGTGGTCGCGCTTGAGCATCGACACGGCGCGCTGTTTTTCGACAACGGCACCAGCGACCACCGCCTGCTGCCCCAGGCCGTTTTGCACCGTTACTATCGCCATGCATTGCGCAACAGTTTCGCCTCCAATACCGTGCGTTACGGGAGTGAGGGCACCGGCTATCATTTGCGCTGTGCCCTGGCCGAGATGCTGCGTAACAACCGTGGGCTGACGGTCACTGCCGAAAATATCTGCCTGACCCAGGGCACCCAGATGTCCCTGTACCTGAGCGCCAGCCTGCTGCTCAAGCCCGGCGACGTGGTACTGGTGGAACGCTTGAGCTACCCACCGGCCTGGGAAATTTTCCGTCAGCTCGGGGCTCAGTTGGTCACGGTCGACATCGACGATGAAGGTTGTCGCACCGACCAGGTCGAGCGCTTATGCCGTGAGCACAAGGTGCGCATGATTTACCTCACGCCCCATCACCAGTTCCCCACCACCGTGAGCCTGCATGCCGCCCGCCGGCAACACTTGCTGACGTTGGCCGCGCTGCATGACTTGTGCATTATCGAAGAGGACTACGACCACGAATATCATTTCAGTGGCCGCCCTTACCTACCGCTGGCCAGTGACCGCGCCCAACGCCATGTGCTGTATATCGGCTCGTTGTCCAAAGTGCTGGGCTCGACGTTCCGCTGCAGCTATATCGTCGCGCCCACCTCTGTGATTGAAGCCCTGCAGCGCAATGCCGCGCTGATGTTGGGCGATGCCGACGCGGTCGCTCAAGCCATGCTGGCAGACCTGATCAATGACGGGGAGTTGAAGAAGCATGTGCGCCGCGTGTCGAAAGAATATCGGGCGCGCCGATCCGTGCTGCAGGACTGCCTGGACCAGGCGTTTGGCGCTCGCATACAGGTGCGCGAACCCGAGGGGGGCTTGGCGCTATGGGTACGTTTCGAGGAAGAAATAGACGTCGATAAGTTGGCAAGCGCCGCATTGGACCACGGCGTCGTGGTGCGCAGCGGTCGTCAGTTTTCACCCAACGACCAGCCGGTAAACGCGCTGCGCCTGGGCTTTGCCTCCCTCGACCGGGATGAAATCCAGCAAGCCACGCGGCGCCTGGCCCAGGCGATGAACGCCGTAGGCAGGCGTTGAAAAACTTACCCAGCGGCCCCCAGGAACGGCAGCGCCAGGTACAATTTGATCACCACCGCATTGGCGATATCGATGAAGAACGCGCCCACCATCGGCACCACCAGAAACGCGATCTGCGAGGGCCCGAAGCGCTGCGTTACCGCCTGCATATTGGCAATCGCCGTGGGCGTTGCGCCAAGCCCGAAGCCGCAATGGCCTGCCGCCAGCACCGCCGCATCGTAGTTGCGGCCCATCACCCGGAACGTCACGAAAATCGCGAACAGCGCCATCAGCAATGCCTGTGCGGCCAGCAGAATGACAATCGGCAAAGCCAGTGCCGCCAAGTCCCAGAGCTTGAGTGACATCAGCGCCATCGCCAGGAACAACGACAAACTGACATTGCCCAGCACCGAGACTTCGCGCTCGAACACCTGATGCCAGCCGAGCATCGACAGCCCATTGCGCAGCACCACACCGACGAACAATACGCACACGAACGTCGGCAATTCGAACGCGGTGCCTTGGATGGCGGCATTCAACAAGTTGCCGCCCTGCAGACTGATCGCCACCAGCGCCAGGGTCTCGATAAACGAAAACGCGGTGATCAGGCGCTCTTCATTCGGTTGTTCGAACCCCTTGGCCAGGCTCGACTGCGGTTGCCCAATACCTGGCACCTCGACCCGCTTGATCAGAAAACGCGCCACGGGCCCGCCGATCAGGCCACCGAGCACCAGGCCAAAGGTCGCCGAGGCAATCGCCAGTTCAGACGCAGACGCCACGCCATACTGCTCACTGAACACCGCGCCCCAGGCCGCACCGGTGCCATGCCCACCGGACAGAGTCACCGAACCCGCAAGCAGGCCCATCAATGGGTCAAGCCCGAGCGCCGAGGCCAGCGCGATACCCATGGCGTTTTGCACCACCAGCAAGCCCGTTACCACCAGCAGAAACACCGCCAGGATCCGTCCGCCTTTCTTCAGGCTGGCAAAATCGGCGTTCAAACCGATAGTGGCAAAGAACGCCAGCATCAAGGGGGTTTGCAATGAAGGATCGAAGCGTACTTCGATATCGGCAAACCCGCGCAACGCCAGGAGCAGCATGGCGACCAACAGGCCACCGGCTACGGGTTCCGGAATGTTGTAGGTACGTAAGAAGCCGATGCGAGCCACAAGCCCGCGCCCCAGCAATAACACCAGTGAAGCGGCAACGAGGGTTGAATAGAAATCGAGTTGAAGCATCCGGTCAGTTCTCTGAAGTGGACAAGGAGAATGGGTGGCCAGAGTAGAGAGCACAGGGCGAAAAGGCATCCACCCTACAAAAAACACAGACTTTCCCTACAAGCTTCACAATAATAACCTACAACCGCCTGCACCTCGCCCATCCAGAGATACGCACAGTAGACTTATCGACGACGCCTTCGCAGCAGAGGCCAGTTTGAGGCGATCTCACACGGCTCAGCGTCACGCCCTGCGACTCGCACCAGGTCTGGAAACTCAAGCAACAGGGCACGATTGCCCCGGCCAATGTGCTCCATCACCGCCAGGGTAATATTTTCCCGCACCATGCCCGTCGAAACGTAGTACATGGCCCAGGCCTGTTCTGGCGTACATAGGCCGATCTGCTCTTCAATCTCTTTGTAGGCCTTGTAGTCGTCCGACTCTAAATAGCGCTGATCACCACCCTGGCGCATGCTGTCTCCCTCCCCGACCTCGTCCCCGTCACGTACCGCTTTTGACCTTGGTCCAGACCCGTGTGCGAATGCGCTCCGCCTTCAGCGGCAAGGGCTCAAGCGGAACCAGTGTGGCCATGGTCTTTTTATCGGGATAGATCCAAGGGTTATCCCGCAACTTTTGTTCGACGAATTCAGTGGCGTCTTTATTGGCGTTGGGATAGAGCATGTAGTTGGATGTCTTGGCTATCACCTGTGGCCGCAGCATGTAGTTGATGAACGCCAGAGCGGCCTTTGGGTGGCGAGCGTCCTTGAGCAACACCCAGTTTTCAGACCAGACCAAGGCGCCTTCGCGCGGCAGGCTGTAGGCAATCTTGCGGCCACTGTTGGACTTTTCATTAATCGCCTGCGCCGCCAGGGCACCATTGGCCCAGCCGACGACTGCACAGATATTGCCGTCCGCCAGGTCGGTGTCGATTCTGGACGAATCGAAATAGAGCACATAGGGACGGATTTTCAACAACAGCGCCTGGGCCTTCTGGTAATCCTCTGGATCGGTACTGTTGCTGGGCAGCCCCAGGTAGTGCAAGGCAATGGAAATGATCTCGCTGGGGGAGTCGAGCATGGCCACGCCACAAGACTTGAGCTTGCTGATGTTTTCTTCTTTGAAGATCAGGTCCCAGCTGTCCACCGGGGCGTCATCGCCCAGCGCCGCCTTGACTTTATCCACGTCGTAGCCAATGCCGGTGGTGCCCCAGACATAGGGCACGGCGTAGCGGTTACCGGGGTCATTGACCGCCAGCAGGGAGAGGATGTCAGGGTCGATGTGCGAAAGGTTACTCAACTGCGCGCGATCCAGCGGCTGCAGCACCCCGGCCTTGATCAAGCCCGGCAATACATTGGAGGTGGCCACCACCAGGTCATAGCCGGTGCGCCCAGCCATGACCTTGCTCTGCATGATTTCGGCGCTGTCGAAAGCATCCATATGCAGCTTGATGCCGGTCTCCTGCTGGAATTGCTTGGGCGTCTGCGGTTCAAGAAACCCGAACCAGTTATACAGATACACCGAAGATTCAGCGGCGGCTGCGGGCGTGCTGATTGCAGCGCCCATAAGCGAAGCTAAAAAAATAGCTCGCAAGTGTGCTCGACTCATATGACTATCCCTGTCCACACGACGCGCCCTCATGGCTATCGTAAGCTCGGGGTGAATATACCGAGCCTCGACGAATAGTAAATACCTACAAGTACTTAGCTCTGGCCTGCAAAGCCCTAACCCTAAAGGGGTAGAACATGTCGCTTGACCTTCATAGCCTGGCTTGGCACCGATCGGTTGGAAAACTGATCATGCAGCTCAATCGCCCTGAGTTCTGGAGTTCGTTGATTCGCGTATTGAATGAATATGTGCAGATAGACAATTGGGTGGTGCTGGTTTTTGGCGACCACGCAGTGCGTGTGATCAGCCTGCCCGAAGTAGCAGACAGCGAAGAAATCGACGCCTTTATTCACCGCTATGTGAAAGGCCTGTATTTGCTGGACCCGTTTTATATCGCTGATCGAGAAAACCCACAGAGCGGGTTCTTCCATCTGCTCGACATTGCGCCGGAACACTTCCGGGAAACCGAGTACTACCAGCAATATTTCGCGCAATACATCTCGGTCGATGAGGCGCAATACAATGTAAGGCTCGATGCCGGTACAACGCTGTGCATGTCGTTTGGCAGCAACCTGCGATTCACCCAGGCGCAGATAACGGTATTGGACATGATCAAGCCGTGGGTAACGGCAATGATGCATCAACGCATGGGCTTTGAAACTGACCCGGCAAAAAATCTTGCCGAGCCGGCCCCATGGGCTGAGGCACTTACTCAGTTGGAAGCACAAGTAACGGCACGTGAAAAGGACGTACTCAAGTTACTGCTCAGTGGGTTCTCCAACAAAGAGATCGCCGGCAAGCTGTCGCTGTCGACGGAAACCATCAAGGTTCACCGCCGCAACATCTACAGCAAGCTGAATATCAAATCGCAGTCCGAACTGTTTGCGCGGTTTTTTATGCCACGGCAGGAGATTCCTTCGACGCTTTGAACGGGTGCGGTGCGCTGGCGAAGTAAATTGCGCACAAACAAAAACGCCGATCATCACTGATCGGCGTTTTCGTTAAATATGGAGCGGGAAACGAGACTCGAACTCGCGACCCCGACCTTGGCAAGGTCGTGCTCTACCAACTGAGCTATTCCCGCAAATGGCGTCCCCTAGGGGACTCGAACCCCTGTTACCGCCGTGAAAGGGCGGTGTCCTAGGCCACTAGACGAAGGGGACACGCTACTGAAACACATGGTGTGTGTTCCAGTGCCCAGAGGCCTTGTCCGAAGACTTGGTCCTGGTTTCACTCAATGCCGCCCGAAGGCCACACTGCTTGTAAATTGGAGCGGGAAACGAGACTCGAACTCGCGACCCCGACCTTGGCAAGGTCGTGCTCTACCAACTGAGCTATTCCCGCATATGGCGTCCCCTAGGGGACTCGAACCCCTGTTACCGCCGTGAAAGGGCGGTGTCCTAGGCCACTAGACGAAGGGGACACACGTACAACATTCACTCCCTACCGCGTTTCGCTGTGTGCTTTACGCTGTAAGTGGCGCGCATTCTATGGATGGATTGAAAGGTCGTCAACCCCCAAGGATAAATTTATTTAAATCAATGACTTCGCCATGGTTTCACGGCCTTCGCGGGCATTGGCACCGTCCGAGCCTTGACGCCTATATTCTGGCGTTCGACAAGACGCTATAGTTCACCCAGGCAAATGATGGCAATGTGCATCCATTCAGGGAACGCCTACTTATATAGAAGAAATCACCTGGGCAACTGGTCGATCGGTCCTATCCGCCGGATGACCCAGTCACTACACTCCACAGCAAACCCTATTAAAGAGGTCACACCAGTGACACCACTCATGATCACCCTGCTGGTAATAGCCGGGATCGTAATACTGATCGCCATTGGCTACATGAACCACGTGGTGGAAAACAACAAGCTGGAAAAGAAGCGTACCGAGATCGAGCTTAACGATCGGCTGCGTCGCTGCGGTGAAATTACCGAGACCTTCCCCGGCCAACTGATGACCCCAGCGCTCAAGCTGTTGCTGGCTCGCCTGGAACTGAACGTCAACCAGCGCCTGTTGAATCTCAACAAGTCCAGCACACCGCTCAAGGCGCGTATCACCGAACTGAATGCGCTGATCGCCCAAGGCGAATCGATTCCGGTGGCCAACCCACCGGCACCGATCCAGACCGAGGCCAAGGCCAAGGACGTGCGCTTCCTGCTCGAAGCCCTGCACGGCCAAGTCACCCGCGCCGCGCAGGATGGCTTCCTGCCGACCAACGAAGCCAAGCACTGGATCAAGGAAATCCGTCATATCCTGGTGCTGCTGCACATCGAGTTTTTCAACAACCTCGGCCAGCACGCCCTGCTGCAAGGCCAACCCGGCCAGGCACGCCTGGCGTTCGAGCGCGGCGTGCAGTACCTGCGCAAACAGCCGGAGCCGGTGCTCTACAGCGCCCAGTTGCAACTGCTGGAGTCCCAATTGGCGCGCGCCAACTCCACAGTGCTGACCAACAGCCAGCCTGCCGAGGACGAAGTCAACGAGTTGACCGAGGGCTTGAAAGTCGTCGACGCCGATGCCGAGTGGAAGAAGAAAGCTATCTACGATTGATGGCATCGCGAACGCAATGCTCAAAGCAACGAACATCAAAGCTGGCTTGCCTGCGAAGACGTCGGCTCAGCAACATTGATGTTGACTGACACACCGCTTTCGCGAGCAAGCCCGCTCCCACAGTGGGATTGTGGGGTGTCAGGTAGGTGAGCATCGGCTGGCAGGCCTTCATCGCAGGCAAGCCAGCTCCCACAGTGAAATCATCACATGCCATCAATGTGCACCTATCCTCCTGCCCCCGACTAGCGTAAAAAAGTGCCCCTCACTCCGTGAAACTAGAGGCCTGTTATGCCTGTCGCCGTGATTGATGGACAACCGCTGCACTTTATCGACCAGGGCGCCGGCCCCGTCGTGCTACTGGGTTCGAGTTACCTGTGGGCCAGCGACATGTGGGCGCCGCAGATTGAAGCGCTGTCGCAGCAATACCGCGTGATCGTCCCCGAGTTGTGGGGCCACGGTGAGTCCGGGCCGTTGCCAGCAAACACCCATTCCCTGGATGACCTCGCCCGCCAGGCCCTGGCGCTGCTGGATCACCTGAGCATCGAACAAGCCAACCTGGTGGGCCTCTCGGTCGGCGGCATGTGGGGCGCACGCCTGGCGCTGCTGGCTCCCGAGCGCATCAACACCGTGGTGCTGATGGACACCTACCTAGGGGCTGAACCCGAAGCAACGCGCCAGTACTATTTCTCGCTGTTCAAGATGATTGAAGACGCCGGGGCGATCCCCGAACCGTTGCTGGATGTGATCGCACCGATCTTCTTCCGCCCGAACATCGACCGCGAATCCGCGCTGTACCAGGACTTTCGCCAGTCACTGCAAGGCTTCCCCAAAGAACGCTTGCTGGACAGTATCGTGCCACTGGGCCGCCTGATCTTCAGCCGCAAAGACATCTTGGAGCAATTACCTGGCTTGGACGCCGACACCACCCTGGTGATGTGCGGCGAGCAGGACAAACCCCGGCCACCCGCCGAGTCCGAGGAAATGGCCGACCTGATCGGTTGCAGCCTGATCCTGATCCCCGAAGCCGGGCATATCTCCAGCCGCGAGAACCCGGATTTCGTCAACGAGGCGCTGCTGACCTTCCTCGCCAACCACGCCTGATCGCCCTGCCCTCAGATCGCAGCGTCTACGCTGCGATCAAAGGCGGAAATGCCCCACCATCCCCTTGAGTTGCGCGCCCAACTGCGCCAACTGGATGCTCGAGGCGGCATTGCCTTGCATGCTCAACGCAGAATGATCGGCACTCGCCCGAATACTGGTGACACTGCGGTTGATCTCTTCGGCCACCGAGCTTTGCTCCTCGGCGGCGGCGGCGATCTGTTGGTTCATCTGCTGGATCAATGAAACAGCCGCCGCAATGCTGCCCAAGGCCCCTTCGGTCTCCAGTGCATCACTGACCGCCAGTTTCACCAGCTCGCCACTCTGCTGGATCTGCTGCACCGAGGACTGCGCCGCACTGCGCAGCGTGCTGACCAGCCGTTCGATTTCCTCGGTCGATTGTTGGGTGCGCTTGGCCAGTGCCCGCACTTCATCGGCCACCACCGCAAAGCCACGCCCCTGCTCACCGGCACGCGCCGCCTCAATCGCAGCGTTCAAAGCCAGCAAGTTGGTCTGTTCGGCCACGCTCTGGATCACGCTCAAGACGGTACCTATATTCTGGATTTGCGCGCTGAGGCTTTCGATGCTGGCGCTGGCACTGTTGCTCGACGTCGCCAGCAATTCGATACGCTGAAGGCTCATGCGTACCACCTGTTGGCCGCTATCGACTTTGGCATCCGCGGTCTGCGCGGCTTGGGCCGCCTGCTCGGCATTGCGTGCCACATCGTGCACCGTGGCGGTCATCTGGTTCATCGCCGTGGCGACTTGCTCGGTTTCGTCCTTCTGGTTGCTGACTTCGGCAGTGGTTTGCTCGGTGACGCTGGACAATGAATGCGCGGAGCTGGCGAGCTGTTCGATCCCCGCCTGCAACCCGCTGACCATCTGGCTCAAGCTATTGCCCATCTGCTGCATCGCCTGCATCAACTGGCCGATTTCATCACGACGGCTGATCTCCATGCGCCCACTCAGGTCACCCGAGGCGATCTGCTGGGCCACGGCGATCACCGCGCGCAACGGCGCAACAATCAAGCGAGTGATCACCCATGCAGCGATCAAGCCCACCAGCAGCGCCAGGGCGGATGAGCCGATGATCAGCAACGTGCTGTGCTGCAACTGTGTTTGCATGGACTGGTCTTCGGCGGCATACGCCTGGTTGACCCGGCTGACCACTTGCTCGGCGCGGTCATGCAATTGCGTGTAGACCACTTTTTCCTGGGCCAGCAGCCCGGTGTATTCGCCGAGCTTTTCACTGAACGACGCGATATGCCCGGCGACTTCGTTGAGCACGGTCTGGTAGCCGGGGTCCTTGACCGTGGTTTTGAGTGTCTCGACTTCAGCCAGGGCCTGGTCGGCTTGCTCGATCTTGCCCTGCGCGGCGTCGTCTGCGTCCGCCCTGCGGCTCTGATCCAGGCGCACCCGCGCTTCGTTCATGGCCTGCAACATCAGCCGCGACACCTGGCTGACCTGCCCTGCCTGCTCGATAAACGCCGCGCCCTCCTTGCCTTGGCTTTCCTTGAGGCCATAGGCGCCGTCGTCCGCCAGCCCGGCTTGCAGCACATCCAGGTTATTGGCCACGCTGGACACCGACCAACTGGCCATTTCCAGGGCGAGGTCTTTGGTCTGGGTCAACTCGACGAACTCATCGAATGCCTGGCGATAGGCGACCAAAGCTTGCTCAACATCACCCACCACTCGCTCGTTGCTGGCGGACCGTGCCTTGAGACGCGTGGCCTGGGCCATCAGCGCATCGACACTGGCATGCAGGGCCTCAACGGCCTTGGGGTCGGCGTGCAACGCATAGTCTTGCTCGATCAAGCGCACCTTGAGCAGGTCGCTGTTGAGCGTCGACATCGACGTAAGGCCTTCGAAGCGCTGGCCGATGGTCTGCAGGGACCACACACCGATGGCCGCTACCAGGGCCGTCAACAGCAGTACCAGGGTAAAACCCAAGCCGAGTTTTTTTGCCATACCGAGGTTGGCGAAACGTCGTTGCACGCCCGAAATCATTGCACTTGATCCTCTTGCGATGGCAAATGCCATAAGCCAGGTTTACAAGCAGCGAGATTCGCAACCCCGAGGCACTGAGCACAAGCCGCTGGCGCCGGAATAATGGCAAAAAGCTACATGTGCGTCGTTTTCAGAATGGTCGAGGTCGATCTCGCTGCACCCATAGCGCGGAACAGCGTCAATGCGCGTTGATCAGCGGCGTAGGCCACATTGATGCGCAGCCATTCGCTGCGCTCACCCGTGGGGCTGAACAACGCACCCGGCGACAGCAACACACCCAGCCGCTGGGCGCAGGCTTGCAATCGCAAGGGGTCGGCCAAGCCTGGTCGTGCCCACAGGAACATCCCGCCCGCGGGTGCGGCAAATACCTGCCACTCTTCATCCTCCAGCACCTGCAGAGTGGCAGCCATCTGCGCAGTCAGGCGCTTGCGCAGGCGCTGCATCCACTTACGGTAAGTGCCGTTACTCAGCAACGTCGCCACCATGGCTTCGGCAAACCGTGAGGTGCCGATGCCTGTCAGGGTCTTGAGCTGGACCAATTGCGTGATGATCGCGGCATTGGCGCACAGGTAACCCACGCGCAGGGCACTGCTCAGTGTCTTGGAAAAGCTCGACACATAGATCACCCGCTCATCATGGGCAAGCGCCGACAAGCGTGTGCAACTGGCATGTTGCAGGTCGCCGTAAACGTCCTCTTCGATAATCAGGAAGTCGCGCTCGCGTGCCAACTCCAACAAGCGCTCCGCCACCGGACGACTCAAACTGGTCCCCGTGGGGTTGTGATACAGGCTGTTGATGAACAGGCACTTGGGCCGGTGGGTGTGCAGCAGCGCTTCCAATGCCGGAATATCCGGGCCACCACGGGTGCGCGGCACTTGCAGCAGCGTAACGCCCTGAAAGGCCAGTTGGCGATAGAGATTGCCATACCCGGGTGTCTCGACCACCACCTTATCACCTGGCTTGAGCAGCGTGCGTATCAGCAGGTCCTGGGCATGGCTGGCGCCGTGGGTGGTGAGAATACGGTCCAGGCTGGTGGGCACGTGTATCTGGGTCAGGCGTTTGAGCAGTTGTTCGCGCAACGCCGGCAACCCCAAGGGTGTGCTGTAGTTGAACAGGCCGCCAGTGTCGGTACGGCTCAGTTCGCGGATCGCGTAGTTGATGTCATCGCTTTCGCGCCAGGTGTCGGGTAGCCAGCCGCAGCCCAGCTTCAGCTGGCCCAGTGGGCCATCGGTAAATGCCCCCCAGCCCTGTTCCGCACCCTCATACCAATGGTTTTCGTGGGCCGTCGTGGGTGACGCCACCACAAACCCCGAGCCATGTCGGGGGGCCAGCAGCCCCTGGGCCACCAATCGTTCGAATGCCTCGATCACACTGGCCTGGCTCAGCAGGTTATCGAGGGCCAATTGGCGAATGGACGGCAAGCGTGTGCCAGGGCTCACCCCCTCCTTGCGAATCCATTCTGCCACCGCGCTGACGATCTGCTGAACAACCGGTACCAGGGCTTGTCGATCGATCCCTAAATCCATGAGCCACTCACTTCAACTGTCTGTTAACCCAAAACAGTTAAGCACAGAAGCTCAGTAAAACCGGCCGCCAACTTTTATTAAAGTATTGATTTTATTGGGTTATTTACCTAGTGAAACATATTCGGGCGCAGCCCACTGCCCGCCATGGAAACGCCCCACAGCACCTGGCTCTGTTTTCGAATGCCACGCGACCTGCCGTCCTAGATCGCTGTCGCGCCGCCGTCCACCGCCAGGGCCTGACCGGTGGTAAATGCTGCGCCATCACTGCACAGGTACAACACGGCGCTGGCGATTTCCTCAACCTTGCCAATGCGTCCGACCGGGTGCATGGCGGCGGCAAACTCAGCCTTGCGTGGGTCGGCCTCATAGGCGCGGCGAAACATGTCGGTATCAATCACGGCCGGGCAGACCGCATTCACGCGGATTTTCTTCTTCGCATACTCGATGGCCGCCGACTTCGTCAGCCCGATCACCGCATGCTTGGACGCCGCATAGATGCTCATCTTCGGTGCCGCCCCCAACCCCGCCACCGATGCGGTGTTGACGATGGCCCCACCGCCCTGGGCCAACAGCAACGGCAGCTGATACTT
This sequence comes from Pseudomonas sp. BTN1, assembly GCF_001907715.1. Taxonomy (NCBI): domain Bacteria; kingdom Pseudomonadati; phylum Pseudomonadota; class Gammaproteobacteria; order Pseudomonadales; family Pseudomonadaceae; genus Pseudomonas; species Pseudomonas sp. BTN1. The sequence goes on from NZ_MPBM01000052.1 coordinate 48,785, forward strand.
CATGCACAGCCACACGCCTTTGACGTTAACCCCCATGATCGCATCGAACTCATCAAGACTGCCGTCGGCCAGCTTGCCCTTCTCGATCTCGATGCCGGCGTTGTTGAAGGCGTAGTCCAGGCGTCCATAGGTGGCGACGGTCTGAGCCATCAATTGCTGCACGTCCGCGTCGAGCGTGACGTTGCAGCGCACAAATATCCCTTCGCCACCGGCCTGGTGGATCAATGCCACAGTGCCCTCACCTCCCGCCACATCAAGGTCAGCGACCACCACCTTCAAGCCTTCGGCGGCGAATGCCAGCGCGGTGGCGCGGCCAATACCAGCGGCGGCGCCGGTCACCAAGGCGACCTGGCCGGAAAACGTCATGCTCATGGGAACTGTCCTGTGGAGTTAGTAGCGATGGAGCGAGTCTAGCCAACGCCGGGAGCCGCACGTCAGCACTATCAGAAGGCCGGTTGGCGCTGCATGAATCGCAGTGATAAAGCGGACCGGCAGATTATCAATGAGGCCTATTGCCGGGCATTCGCCTGCGCCGCACACCCTTGCCCTTCTGCCACTGAGGGTCTATCACTCATGTTCCATTTCTAAAGAGTCCTTGCCATGACCGCCCAGACCAACCGCCAATTTCTGCTCGCCAAACGCCCGGTCGGTGCCGCCACGCGCGAGACCTTCACTTACCAGGAAGTACCGGTGGGCGAACCCCAGGAAGGCCAGGTGCTGGTGCGCAATGAATACCTGTCCCTCGACCCGGCCATGCGTGGCTGGATGAATGAAGGCAAGTCCTACATCCCACCAGTAGGCATCGGCGAAGTGATGCGCGCCCTGGGCGTAGGCAAGGTGATTGCCTCGAAGCATCCGAACTTCGCGGTGGGGGACTACGTGAACGGTGCACTGGGCGTGCAGGATTACTTCCTTGGCGAGCCCCGTGGTTTCTATAAGGTGGACCCCAAGCTAGCGCCCCTGCCCCGCTACCTGTCCGCCCTGGGCATGACCGGCATGACGGCGTACTTTGCCCTGCTGGACACCGGCGCACCGAAAACCGGTGACACCGTGGTGATCTCTGGTGCTGCCGGTGCCGTGGGTAGCATCGCCGGGCAGATCGCCAAGCTCAAAGGCTGTCGCGTGGTGGGGATCGCCGGTGGCGCCGAAAAGTGCAAGTTCCTGGTGGATGAGCTGGGCTTCGACGCCGCCATCGACTACAAAAACGAAGACGTGCCCGCCGCCCTCAAGCGCGAGTGCCCCAAAGGCGTGGACGTGTATTTCGATAACGTCGGCGGGGATATTCTCGACGCCGTGCTCAGCCGCCTGGCGCTCAAAGCCCGCGTAGTGATTTGCGGCGCAATCAGCCAGTACAACAACAAGGAAGCGGTCAAAGGTCCGGCCAACTACCTGTCATTGCTGGTCAATCGTGCGCGCATGGAAGGCTTTGTGGTGATGGACCACGCGGCGAACTTCGCGGCGGCGGGCCAGGAAATGGCCGGCTGGATGGCCCAGGGCAAGCTCAAGAGCAAGGAAGATATTGTCGAAGGGCTGGAGACATTCCCGGAAACGCTGATGAAGCTGTTCAATGGCGAGAACTTCGGGAAGTTGGTGCTCAAAGTCAGCTGAAACAACACAAAAACAAATGTGGGAGCTGGCTTGCCTGCGATGCAAGCAACTCGGTTTCTAAGTGATACCCAGTTGATACTATCGCAGGCAAGCCAGCTCCCACATTTTTGCTCACTCTAAAAATCAGGCGATCTCGGCGACGACCGCTGCCAACGCCTTGGCAGGATCCGCCGCCTGGCTGATCGGACGGCCAATCACCAGGTAATCCGAGCCCGCATCCAGGGCCTGGCGTGGGGTCAGGATGCGGCGTTGGTCATCCTGGGCGCTGCCGGTGGGACGGATACCCGGTGTCACCAGTTGCAACGACGGGTGAGCGTTCTTCAAGGCCTGGGCTTCCAGGGCCGAACACACCAGGCCGTCGAGGCCGGCTTTCTGCGCCAGGGCTGCCAGGCGCAACACCTGAACCTGCGGCTCGATATCCAGGCCAATACCTGCCAGGTCTTCACGCTCCATGCTGGTGAGCACGGTTACACCGATCAACAACGGTTTTGGGCCGCTGCGCTGTTCCAGCACTTCGCGGCAGGCGCTCATCATGCGCAGGCCACCGGAGCAGTGCACATTGACCATCCACACGCCCATCTCGGCCGCGGCTTTGACGGCCATCGCCGTGGTGTTGGGGATGTCATGGAATTTCAGGTCCAGGAACACTTCGAAGCCTTTGTCACGCAGGGTGCCGACGATTTCCGCCGCGCAACTGGTAAACAGTTCCTTGCCGACCTTGACCCGGCAAAGCTTGGGGTCCAACTGGTCAGCCAGCTTCAGTGCGGCGTCACGGGTGGGGTAATCCAGGGCGACGATGATAGGAGTCTGGCAGACGGACATTGGAATGGGCTCTCAGGCAAGTCGAAATCGGCGCGGATTGTAGCGCAAGCAGCGCCGTTGCGGGATCCGATGATCGGTAAATACTGATCAAGCGCCCAATACCGGCGATTCAGAGCAATTGTTTCAACCCCGATACATTCACGACACGCCCCCAATACGCCGCCCGGCTAGCCTCGCGCACATGACCGTCCGCCCAGCACTTCCAGCCCTGGAACTGGGCGCCTATGCTGACAGCCACAACCAGGCAGATGACCTCGCTATGCATACCCCTTGCGACCCTGTAAACGAAGCGCCAAAAGACGCGGTGATCGCCGAAGACAAGCGCTGGAACACCCGCGCACTGATTGTCGACGACGACGTGCCGATCCGCGAACTGCTGATCGACTACCTGGCACGCTTCAATATTCTCGCCTCGGGCGTCACCGACGGCACCGCCATGCGCCAGGCCATGCAAGCGGAGACCTTCGATGTGGTGGTGCTCGACCTGATGCTGCCGGGCGAAGACGGGCTGACATTGTGCCGCTGGCTACGCGCCGAGTCGGATATTCCGATTTTGATGCTCACCGCCCGCTGCGAACCTACCGACCGCATTATCGGCCTGGAACTGGGCGCCGATGACTATATGTCCAAGCCGTTCGAGCCGCGGGAGTTGGTCGCGCGTATCCAGACCATCCTGCGCCGGGTGCGTGATGACCGCACCGAACAGCGGGCCAATATCCGTTTCGACACTTGGCGCCTGAACAGCGTGCTGCGCCAGCTGGTGGCCGATGATGGCCTGGTGGTGCCGTTGTCCAACGCCGAGTTTCGTTTGTTGTGGGTGTTTATCGAACGCCCCCGCCGTGTGCTGAGCCGCGAACAGCTGCTGGACGCGGCCCGTGGGCGTTCCATCGAGGCCTTTGATCGCAGCATCGACCTGCTGGTGTCGCGCCTGCGCCAGAAGCTGGGGGATGACCCCAAGGCTCCGCAATTGATCAAGACGGTACGCGGCGAAGGCTACCTGTTCGACGCCCGGGATATCGGTTGATGCGCGCGCCCTTCAACACGCTGTTCGGGCGACTGTTCGGCCTGTTGCTGGTGGCGATTGTGCTGGCCCATGTGCTGGCGTTCTTCTGGTTCCACCACTACGGCCCGCCGCCACCACCCCGCGCGGCCTTCGTCGAACAACCAGATGGCAGCCTCACGCCCTTGCGCAAAGCGCCTCGCCCCTGGTTCGGCGGCCCGGTGGTGCCCCTGACATTTCAATTTATCTCGCTGATCATCGCTGCCTGGTACGGCGCCAAACTGCTGAGCCGGCCAATCCAGCGCCTGAGCGCAGCGGCCGAGCGCCTGAGCGTCGACCTCGACAGCCCGCCCCTGGTGGAAACCGGCCCTCGCGAAGCACGCCAAGCGGCCTCGACCTTCAACCTGATGCAAAAGCGCATCCGCGAACAAGTCAGCCAGCGCGCACGCATGCTCGGCGCGGTCTCCCACGACCTGCGCACCCCGCTCTCGCGCCTCAAGTTGCGCCTGGAACAAATCGAAGACCCCAAGCTGCAAGGCCAGATGCGCCAGGACCTGGACGACATGATCGGCATGCTCGATGCCACCTTGAGCTACCTGCACGAACAGCGCACCAGCGAGACACGGCATTGGCTCGATGTACAGGCGTTGGTGGAATCCCTGAGTGAAAACGCCCAGGACCAAGGCCGCGACGTGCAGTTTGCCGGCACCTGTACACCGTTGCAGGTACAGCCGATGGCCCTGCGTTCATGCCTGAACAATTTGATCGATAACGCCCTGCGCTATGCCGGCACCGCCCGGGTGGAACTGGCCGACAGCCGCGGTGCGTTGGTAATCCGGGTGATCGACCACGGCCCGGGAATCGCCGCCGATAAGCGCGAAGCGGTGTTCGAGCCTTTCTTTCGCCTGGAAGGGTCGCGCAACCGCAATTCCGGAGGGGTCGGTTTGGGGATGACCATTGCCAGGGAGGCCGTCGAGCGACTCGGCGGCCACCTGAGCCTGGAAGATACACCGGGCGGTGGGTTGACGGCGGTGATGTGGTTGCCGAGGGTTTAAGCACTCCCATTTACCTGACGCGCCGCGATCCAAATGTGGGAGCTGGCTTGCCTGCGATTGCGCAGTGTCAGTCGATGAAGTGTTGGCTGGCCCACCGCTATCGCAGGCAAGCCAGCTCCCACAAGTACCGCGGCGCACCACAGTTAGGTACACCCATCAGTTACACGGTTTGTCTTCACGACGCACTTGCGCCTGGCTCGCGCTCCAGTCTGTCAACAGGCTGTAGGCCACCGCCAGCAACGTCGGGCCAATAAACAGGCCGATAAAGCCGAACGCTATCAACCCGCCAAATACACCCAACAACACAATCACCAACGGCAGGTTGCCGCCACGGCTGATCAGGTACGGCTTGAGCACGTTATCCACGCCGCTGATCACGAACGTGCCCCACACGCCCAGGAATACCGCGTAGGTGTAGTCGCCCTTCCACGCCAGCCACGCCGTGGCCGGGATCCACACCAGCGGCGGCCCCATGGGAATAAGGCTGAGCAGGAAAGTCACGATACCCAGCACCAGCGCGCCCGGTACGCCGGCGATCAGAAAGCCGATCAGCGCCAGCAGCGCCTGGGCCGCAGCGGTGCCGATCACACCATTGACCACTCGCTGTACCGTGCCAGCCACCAGTTCGATGTAATAGCCGGCGCGTTCGCCGATCAGGCGCTCCAACAGGCGGTGCACAAACATCGCCAGGCGCGGCCCGTCACGGTAGAAAAAGAATACGAAGACCAGGCTCAGGGTCAGCTCGAGAATGCCGCCGCCAATTTGCGCACTGCGCGCCAACAACCAATTGCCGACCTGGCCCAGGTACGGCTTGATGCTCACCATCAGCGCCGCGCCTTGTTGATCAATGCTGTCCCAGGTCGCCACCAGGCGCTCGCCTACGAAGGGGATCGCCCCCAACCAGGTCGGCGCCTCGGGCAAGCCGTCGACCTGGATGTCCTTGATCAGCGCCACCGCATCACGCACATGGTCCGCCAGGTTGAACCCCAGCCATACCAATGGCACCGCCACCAGCAACATCCAGCCCAACGTCAAGATGCCAGCGGCCAGGGACTCCCGGCCGCCGAGCCAACGGGTGAGCAAACGCATCAGCGGCCAGCTGGCAAATGCCAGCACCGCGCCCCAGAACAGCGCCGACCAGAACGGCGCCATGACCCAGAAGCTGGCACCAAACAGCACCAGCAGCAGGATTTGCACCAGCAGGCGATCGTTATTGAGCATCGGGTATCTCGAGAAGAAGGCTGTAGGAAGAGAGCTTAGGCGAACGGCGCGGGTCCGTTCGCCCGTGTGATGCTTAGCGTATCAGATGCAGATGCAGTCCTTGGGTTTCACCTGCGCCGGTTTCCAGACGGGCGGTGCGCACGCCCTTCTCCACCAGCGCCTGGCGCCAGGCCTCGGTGTGCGGCCCGCTCAGGCTCACGCGCAGGGTGGTGTCGAGGTTCAAGGCACGGGATATCAAGGTCACCCAGGTGTCATCAGGCTCGGCGCCCAGCGCGGGGAAATCCAGCTCGCCGGTGCTTTTGAGTTCACGCAGCAGGGTGGCCGAGGTGGGCAGCAGGTTGCCCAGAGGCGCGCTAGCGTCGAGTTGCTCCACATGCAGGTAGGCGCGACGGTTACCGCGGGTAATGCCATACAGCGCGACCAGGGAATTGTCCTGCGGGGCGGCCAGGCGAAGCAGCAGGTACTCCTGTTGGCCGTCGGCGCCCACTAGCTTGGCGTTACCAAACACCTCGTTGGCCCACAGGCTGCTTTCGCCACAATCGCGGGCCTTGCACCAGAACAACAACTGCGCGCCCTTGGCCTGCAAGGCTTCGCGTGTTGCGGTAAAGGCGGCGCTGGAGCTGTGTTCGGCGGGTAGTTCATAGGTGATGGCAGTGGCTGGGCCGCGTGCGATGGCCTGGCCTTCGTAGCGCAACTGGCCGCTGATCTTGCGGATTGCGCCCATGGGGTAGATGCGTTCCTTGTCTTCAGCAGGGCGGTAATCGACGATTTGCGCATCAACCTGACGGGCTACCGCCGGTAAATCCTGGCTGCCGGGCAGATCGGCGGCAAATACCAGGGGGCTGAAACAGCAAAGGCCAAGGGCACGGATACATCCTTTACCCAGGCTCATCGGATCAGCGAGCCCTGGCCAATGGTGGTCACAGCAATATTGAGTGTGTTCATGGTTGACTCCCTTTCAATCCGCCCAGCCTCGGCAGTTGACCCCGCCAAGTCAAGGCGTGGAGAAGAACCGATTGAAACAGTCTGCAACAAGAGCTGCACCGGGCTCGTCATTCAGGTGTAAATGATGGCCGCCTGGCAGCGTGGTGACCGTGAAAGGTAGCTGAGAAAGCAATTCGGAATGTTTCGCCAGCATGCCGTCAGCCGCGACCACCAACTGGGTAGGGCACCCTACCCTTCGCACGAAAGCCATGGCCTGTTCATCGGTCAGGCGCATCGGCGACGCCAGGGTCAGGCGGCTATCGCTGCGCCAAGTGTAACCGCCCGGCACCGGCATCAAACCGCGCTGGGCCAGGAGTTGCGCCGCTTCACGGCTGACCGCCACCACGCCTTTCATCCGCGCCTCAACGGCCCGATCAAGGCTGTTGTAGACGGGTTTGCGCTTGTCCTGCAGGCTCAATTGCGCCTGCAACGCCATGCCCAGGCGCTCGGCCGCGTTCTCGCCGCTGGCGGTCGGTGGGATCACGCCGTCGATCAGGCCCAGGTGTGTCACCCGCTCCGGCAAGGCCCCGGCCAACACCAGGGAGACTATGGCGCCAAGGGAGTGGCCAAGTAATGCAAAACGTTTCCAGCCCAGTTGCTCGGCCACCTGCAGCACGTCGTAGACGTAATCCCACAAGGCATAACCGGCGCCAGCCGGGCGGTGCGCCGAATGCCCATGCCCCGCCATGTCCAGGGCGACGATGCGCAACCCGTGCAACTTGGGCGCCAGGCGCGCAAAGCTGTTGGCGTTGTCCAGCCAGCCATGCAAAGCAATCACCGGCAGCCCATCCTCGGCCCCGAACAGATGCGCGGCCAATTCGATGTGCGGCAAGCTCAGGCGAACCTCTTCGACAGGCGTACTCATGCGCAACTGCGCTCGCGGGCCTGCCAGCGGGCGAACAGGTTTTTGATCAAGGCAGCGGTGTCCTGGGGGCGTTCAAGAGGGAACATATGGCCCCCGGGCATGGTGAGCATTTCGCCCATGGGCAAGCGGTCGACACCGCTGGCATGGTGACGCATCACCACCCGGCTCTGGCGGCCACGCACCACGGCCAGCGGCACCTTCAACTGGCGCACCTGGCCCGGGCTGGTGTGGGGCACGCCGCGATAGATGCTGATTTCGGTGGCTGGGTCGAACCGCAGGCGCAGGCGATCGCCCACTTGCTGCAGACCATGTTGCAGGTACGCGTCAAAGCAATCGGGGTCAAAGCCACGGAACAGGGTCTTGCCGGCGAAATAGCTGCGCGCGGTGTCCAGGTCGGTGAATTCTTCGCGCCGGCCAAGCGTGCGCCCAGCCGGGGTGAGGCGGTCGATAAAACCAAAGCGCTTGGCAGCGCGGATCACCCAGCGGTCTGCGCGGGTGAGCACCGGCGAATCCAGCATCACCACGCCCCGGTACAGGTGCGGGCAGCGCATGGCCGCGTGCAAATGCAGCACGCCTCCCAGGGAATGGCCCACGCCCCATACCGGTTCTGGCTGCTGCTCCAGATGGTGGATCAGTTCGTCCACCAGGTTCTGCCAGTTATCATCCACCGGGAACCTGGGGTCGTGACCGTGCTGCGGCAGATGTGCCACCGCATATTCCGGGGCCAGGGCGGCAAACAGCTTGCCGTAAGTGGCCGAAGGGAAGCCATTGGCGTGGGTAAAAAACACGTGCTGCGACATACAGGTTCCATCAACAAAAACAGAGGGGGATTGTCACCATGCCCGGCCTCTACAGCAATGACTGTAACTGCCAGGAATGATGACACTCACGCCACGCCTATCGCGCCGGCGGTTGTTCACCCAGCGGCACCACGGCCATGGTCAGGCGCGAGACACAACTGGCCTTGCCCTCGTCGCTGCTCAAACGGATGTCCCACACTTGGGTAGTGCGCCCGATATGAATAGCCTTGGCCACCGCCGTCACCCGACCGCTGCGCACACCGCGCAGATGGTTGGCGTTGACCTCCAGGCCCACGCAATAGAACTTGCTTGCATCAATGCACAAGTAGGCGGCCATGGAGCCGACACTTTCGGCCAGCACCACCGAGGCCCCGCCGTGCAGCAGGCCGTAGGGCTGATGGGTGCGGTGGTCGACCACCATACTGGCGGTAAGGGATTCGTCGTCGAAGCTTTCGAAACGAATATCCAGCATTTCACCGATGGTGTTTTTCTGGATCGCGTTGAGGTGTTCGATATTCGGTTGGGTACGCCACAGGCTCATACGGTTGTCCTTGTTGGTTTTATTACGACCCTAATCCTGCCACAGAACGGTTTCGGCGCGCGCGCTCCATGCTTGCAATTGTGGCCCGTACGTCGACTCGATCACGTTGCGTTTGATCTTCAAGGTCGGCGTGAGAAAACCGTTTTCCACCGCCCAGTGGTCTTTCACCACCACCAATTGCCCCATGCGTTCGTGCTTGTCCAGGCCCGCGTTCACCTGTGCCAGCCAGCGTTCAAGACCACTGCCGAGGGCTTGGCGGTCCTCGCCGGGTGCCGACAAGACGCACAGCCCTATCGGCGCGCTGAGCCCCTCGCCGACCACACACACCTGTTCAATACGTGCATGTTCGGCCAGGCGGTTTTCAATCGGCGCCGGGGCCACGTATTTGCCTTTGCTGGTCTTGAAAATTTCCTTGAGGCGTCCGGTCAGGCGCAGGCGACCGTCCGCGTCCTGCTCGCCCTTGTCACCCGTGCGCAGGAAGCCATCTGCGGTGAGCGTATCCGCGGTTTTCTGCGGGTCCTTGAAGTAGCCCAACATGGTCGCGCCACTGTGTACCTGCACTTCGCCTGACGGGTCGATACGCACTTGCACGCCTGGGCAGGGCTGGCCGATCCAACCAAGCGTTTGCCCACCTGGGCGACACACATGGGAATAGCCGCAGTTTTCGGTCATGCCATATACCTCCAGCACATCCAGGCCCAGGCGCTGATACCAACGCAGCAACGCCTCGGGCACCGGCGCCGCGCCGGAAAGAGCGATACGCAGCGCATCCAACCCCAGACCGGCGAGGACTTTATGGCCGACGCGCTTGCCGATAAAAGGCAGGCTTAACAGCATATCGAGCCTTTTTTCCGGGATTTTGACGTAGACGCCCAGTTGGAATTTGGTCCAGATGCGCGGCACGCCAAACAAGGCCGTCGGCCGCGCCCTGCGCAAATCGGTCAGGAAGGTCTCCAGGCTCTCAGCAAAAAAAACGGTTTGCCCGGTATAGATCGACGCCATTTCCACAAACATTCGCTCCGCCACATGGCACAGCGGCAGGTACGACAGCAACCGGTCATCCTCTCCCAGGCCAAACAACTCAGTACCGCGCGTGGCAGCACACCCCAAGGCGCCGAAACTGTGCATCACCCCTTTGGGCAGGCCGGTCGTGCCGGAGGTGTAGATGATGGTAGCCAGGCTGTCGGCATCCGGTAGCGGGTTGTCCTGAATCGGCGAGCAGGCTTGCAGGTTCGCCCAGTTGAAATCGAAATCCCCGTCAGGACACAGCGGCAGGCTGATAGTCGGGACACCCGCAGGGATGCCAGGCGCCATCGCCGACCAATCATCAAGCTTGCCGATCAGCGCCAACCGCGCCTGCGAGTGAGTCAGCACATGGGCGACTGAGTCCGCGGTGAGGTTGGGATAAAGCGGCACCGACACATGCCCGGCCATCCAGATCGCCAGGTCGGCGATGATCCAGTGGGCGCAGTTTTTTGAAATCAAGGCAATGTGCGAGCCCTGGGGCAACTCCCGCGCACGCAGCCAGTGCGCAGCGCAACGGACCTGGTGGCCGACATCGCCCCAGGTGAGGGCCTGCACCTCACCGCCGCCGATGGGCTGAACGAGGAAGACTTTGCGCGGGTGCCGCGCTTCACGCTCGAAGAAGATCTGCAACGGCAAACGAAAAGCGACAGGCATGGGACGCGCTCCTTTGTGATCCGAGATACAGCCGACCAAGCACTTGCTTGGTTGACTGTATAGCACAGGCGAAGCAAACGGCCTGCCGCTAACCACGATGCCAAGCGAGTCGCTCTTGATCTTGATCTGC
>NZ_MPBM01000053.1:0-37588 GCF_001907715.1 Pseudomonas sp. BTN1
GAGCTATATTCCATCAAGCGTTTTCCCTATGTGAAGCAGCCCGATCCTCCACCTCGGCCGCCACCTCCACCACCGCCTCCACCGCCACCACCAAGACCTGTGCACATCGATCCCTCGTTTGCTGCGCGACGCACCGATGACACTTATGTGTTATGGGGCGGCAATGTAAAAAACCAACATTACGACCCTCGGGAGCACGATACGTAAAAACAGCCGCTTGGATGAACCTTATAACCCGCGCTTGCGCGGGTTATTTGCAAGCGACCTTGGTCTTTGTAACGAAGATTTGCATTCGAAGCACCCTCTCATTGTTACATCCAACTACGCCCTATGAAGTGCTTGGAGAACGCTATGAAAAAAATCAAGGCTAAACTTGTGATCCCGGAGGCCACTCATGTTCAAGTGGTGGGGGATGTTTTTGTCGGCGCAACCGTACATGGTTTTTATCTTTACAACAGCAATGGGGGTAGCCCAGAAGGATTGTCTAAATTCTATTGGTATATCAATGGTGAACGCCTGACGGACGAAGGGCAATTGGACATAAAGTTGAGAGCAGCGGACGGTGGGAAATTTCTACAGTTTTCGGTGGTTCCCGTATCGTCTGACGGCGCGCTGGGTGAAGAGGCTAAATCCCCGCTTTATCCAATAAATTCGGATTTTCAAAATATTTCTGATGAAGAAAACGAAGCATGTTATCTAAAACAGCGCGGTAATTTTTCATTTCACGTGCCCGAACCCACTGACAGGTTGTTTGTTTCCACGGGCGGCGTTTTTGCATTGCTTGACCCCTCCAGTGGCGATGTTCATCTAAAAGGGCAAAATGGATGGGGCTTACCGGTTCCACCCGAAATAATCAGTTTTTTGAAAAATAACAAGGCCGTTCGGTTGTTCTCGTCCGAACGCAGTTTCGCGGCGCTGGTGCCGCTGGGAAGTACTAACCAGTTGTTGTGTTGGGGGGGCGATGTTCCCGCCACGTTGCCACCCTTGCAGGGCATTCGCTCTGTTTACAGCACCCGAAGTGGCTTCGCTGTTATTTATAGTAACCCCGCTGCCGGGGCCAACCGTATTGCCGCAATTGGTCCAGTAAATAATCCCATTGCCACGATCCCCAATGCTATTCATCAAGCATTGCTCTTTGACCCACCCTTGGCTATTTACGCGGCAGATGACGCCTTTGCTGTGCGAACCCAGAACGGCCGTGTGTATGCGTGGGGTGATCCGAACAAAGGCGGCACGATACCACCCGCCGTTCGGGACCAGCTCAACTCGATGTTTATTACCCGGATTGTAGCGACAGCTATTTCCTTCTGTGCCATAACCGCTGATGGCGATTTTGCTGTATGGGGACATACGACGGGCGGCGGCACCATTCCCGTTGAACAATTGCGTCAGATCCTCAATGACGGCGGGATCGAATCGGTGATCGCGGCAACGACAGCCTTCTGCGCCATCACCCGAGGGCGTCGCATTGCTGTCAGTTGGGGGAGAGTGGGTGAAGGCGGGAACATGTCTGACGGTGCGGCCAACTTGGCCTTGCGTGGCAATATCATTCTTTGCACGGCCAACCGTTGGGCATTTGTGATCGCTAACCAATCGGGTCAGGCCGAGGCGTGGGGGGCCATCGGATTCGGGGGCGATCCGATACCACCTCAGGTAAAAGTGCAGTTTGAGGCGGCCTTTAACGGCGCTAATGCAGTCCCAGGTGACCCGCCCCGGCCTGGCACAAACAAGGAGCCGCAGAGACAACACAAAAACGTGTCGTCCAGAGCCATTATTGTGGATGGTCATCTCAGCTTATATGCCAATGATCACAGTTTTTTCTTACTCAGTCGCCACGATGACGGCAGGACCAATGCGATTGTTTTGCATGGCCTTCATACGTCTGGCGGCGAAATGAGTGCTGCGCTGCGGCAAACGTTAATGGCCAGCCTCATACGGGATGTTTACTGCACCAACGGGGCCTATGGGGTGATTACCACCCAGGGGGGAACGGAAGGGGCCGTGTCTGTATGGGGCGCCACTCTACGGATGGAGGATGCGGGTGAAATTCCTCCCGAGTTGGCTGATTATGTGCGCAGCAATGTCGTTGAATTGTACTCGATAAAACGATTCCCTTATGTTGGAAACCCTCCACCGCCAAGGCCCGTTCATAACGACCCTTCATTTGCCGCGCGACGCACCGATGGTACCTATGTGTTATGGGGTGGCAATGTGGATAACCAATACTTCGACCCATCAGCCGAAAGCAACGATTAGTCATCCGGAAGAGTTCAACCGGCTTACACCCAAAGAAGAGGCAGCCACTGTGCGACTGCCTCTCAACATCCCCTCTCATTTACTCATCGCATGTATTCATGTCACCAGGGAAGTTTCCTGAACGACAATTTGATCCACCATAAACGTAGCAGCGGTCCCGACTGAGAGTGAAAGGCGGGCAGTGAGATTTTGCACGGGCGGAGCAGCGGGTGTAGTGAACACATGGCTGACCTTTGCCCAGTTTCGATTCGGTTCCACCGACCTGGTCGCGCTCATCGCTCCCAACTCAAGGCGTGCAGTAGTCATAGAAGTCGTGCCGGAAACCTTGCAATAGAAACTAACCTCATAGCGCGTGTTTACCTTCAGATCAAGGTAGGTTTTTTGTAGACCTGGTTGCACGGTTTCACCTGCAGTTTTGCTGGTACGCCAACAAATGTTTTCAGCCCCTTCCACCGCAAGCTCACCTCTTGCGTTGAGAATGTTTTCCCAGCCATTGCGGTCGTAATTGAAGAAATTCGTCAAATCACTGAAATAGGTCGCTCGTACGGTATAGGTTTTAGTGGGAAGCGGTATGGCCCTGGTGATGTCGGGGATACCGCTCAACGCCACCCAACCTTGAATCGTGAGGGGCGAGCCGTCCATCAGCAAACGTAATTGCTCTACCGGTGCGCGGCGGTTCAAGCCTATTAACGCGCCATCTTCACCTAAAGGTTCACCGGTATAGGTGCTTGTGTGAAATGGAAGGCCATTCGTGTCGGTGCCATAAAAGTCTTGCCAGACGATGCAAACAGGATGAATAAAATGCCAAGTGGGCGTTATGGTACGCGCCCCGGCAGTCAACCGAGAGAGCTGGAGTTCAGGCACATCGCCGATACCTTCGATATAGGTATTGGGCAACCCGGTGAGCGTCAGCAGATCCAGGGGTACGATCTCGGACTCATAAGGAATTGCGTCGCGCAAGAAACGGTACTGCACGCTTATTCGATGATTGGCCTCGCGGATTCCCTCGGCGATGATGCGCTCCGGTATCGGCGCCTCAACTTCCTGGGTCGTCGCGTTACCCTTGACCGCTACAGTGGTGCTGCCGGTGCCGTCAGCGGTCAGCCAATCCAGAAAAATATCCTCGTTGTCGCGCATTGGGAATCTTATGATCACCTGGGTGCCGCTCAACGCTGCCAGAGGGTTCAGTTGGTCAGGGAAAACAGAGGCGCCTCGAATAACAGGACGCCCCAAATTGATTCCAGCGCCCACAGTAAGCTTGAGTACCTCGGAGCGTAGCACTTGCTCGGGGGGAGCCTTGCGCAGCAGGCTGTAGGTGATAGTCAGGGTACCGCCGTTATTACGGTCAACGATATCTCGCGGCACCGCTAATGGCAGTTCTTTGCCCTCTGTGCCTGTATTAATGTTGATCGTGCCATGGAGCGAGGCGTCAGGTTTGGAACCCAGTATGGTGTAGTGAAGGACGTCTTTGTCTTGGGTGCCCGTATAAGTAAATATCACCCGTACCGTTGGCCCTATCACATGTTCTGGGTTGATGTTATTGCCAATGCTGCCCTCTAGCCGTGCCACCGGCATTGTAGGGTTGCGTGCACCGACCTGGATGCCCAGCTCCACGGATTTTCGAACGGTGAGTACGCCAAGGCCAGGCGGTTTTTTTGCCTTGCCATCGTCGACCAGGTAATAAGCAACGACATTGCTGCGCCCCCTGAACCTTTGTAGTACCGCTTGGGAGATCAATCGCGTGCCACCCGGTTCGCCCGCCAACTCGCCCTGCTCGTAGTAAGCGCCACCACCGCCGGCAACGACTTCCTCTATGACTAAGGTTTCCCATAAATCGAACGCATACGGAATGTAGTCGTGGGGGATGTGGGCTACGCAGTAATGATCAGGGTCAATCAACCCCAACTCAATCGGTTCGATGGTGAGCGGCGGCATCCTTACCGGCGTGCCCACCACCACGATCATGATGCTGGCTGATTGCCCGAGTGTGTTGCCGGCGCTGTCACGCCATTCGTAAGATGCGTTGAACGATCCTCCTACAATTTCAAAGATGATTTCAGCGGGAACCGACGTGATGGTCTCGCCGATGTTTTGGTCTTCTACGCTATCTAATACGAAGGATTTCGTCGTGCCATCCGCCAGGGTCGCCCTCAAGGTAACGGTGACGAGGTGACGGGGGGCCGGAATGGGAGGGGGGATCACATCGGGGCGTGCTTTCACACTGAACTGCGAGGCGTGATCTCTATCAAAATCTACCTGTGGTGCCGCAGTTCCATTTATGAGGAACTCGGGTGCGCTACGTAAGTTGGGATCTAGTTCACTGATAAGTTGGTACGGCTTGGAAAACTGATATTTTTCACCACCAGAAATATTCTCCACAAAGTCGATCACTCGGTACCTGATGGTAATTGATCCTTTTAGGCTACCCTGAGTAATAATATCCTTCGGAACATGTACTTTGACTTCCCCGGCGTTGACGTCGGCTTGGGTCAACCGCTGCTTAACTTCGATACCGTCCCACCGCAGATCGATAAGATCATTCCTGCGCATATGGAGATACGGGTGTATGACACACCACAATCCATTGGTGATATCAGCAGGCTTAATAGGCTCACCTTCTGCAAAACCCTCCACCTCCATGGTCAGCCCATCATGCCATCCGGGCAATCCCGGTTCTGGGTCTTTACTGACCCCGCCCGGGCGAGTGGTCTTGACGTAAATAAATTGCCCGGGTGAATCGCTGGGGGTGCCAGGGCCTACACGCACGACACGTCCTTTGATAAAGACTTCGCCTCTAGGAACATTGTGTTCAGGTACATGCAGCGGGTAACGAGCCTCTGTGGTCGAAATAACTGAATCACGGGCGAGCGGAAGCGTATCCCTGTCCGTGTACAGCTGGTATTCATCAAACTGATTGAGTGTCGCCCAGCGCTCGAACAGCATGGTGAGATGAGGCACTACTTGGCGGATACCTAGTCCGTAATCATAGGGTTCGTCAGGAAAAGGAGTCATGTCCACTTTAGAAAACCTTGAATAAGGCTCATCTAAGTCAACATGAACCCTTTGCCCTGTCGGAAGGGATTGAGGGCTTTTATCAGGTGGGATAATGGGATCAGTCGGCATGGTCAACACTCCTTGCACTAAGGGACGCACCTAGTAATCGCGGGCGCATGGGCAAGAGTGATGAGGCGCTGGGCAGCAGCGGATGTCTAGCTGTCAGGGTTGACAGTGGCGACAAGTGGTCATTATTGAGCAGAGAGGTGGAGCAGGGTGAGTACAGTCAGCGCGGCATACCGCGCACTCTTGGCCACGCTGACCAACAGCAAAAAACGCCACAACGGCTCACGCATCACACCAGCCACCAACGTCAGCGGGTCACCAATGATCGGCACCCAGCTGAGCAACAACGTCCAATGCCCCCAGCGCGTGTAATGGCTGCGAGCCTTGTCCAGCTGCCTGGTGCTGACCGGGAACCAGCGCCGTTCCTTGAAGCGTTCCACCGAGCGCCCCAGCAGCCAATTGACCAGCGAGCCCAGCACGTTACCCAAAGTCGCGATGCCCAGCAGCAGCCATAGGTTGTAATGCCCGCTGAGCAGCAGGCCCACCAACACGGCTTCCGATTGCAGGGGCAATAACGTCGCGGCGCCAAATGCCGCGACGAACAGCCCCAGGTAACCCATCAACACCGGTCAGTGAGCCGGGTAGTCCGCTACCACTACATCTTTACCGTCTCGGGTCAGGCCAATGATTTGATAGGCCTCGCTGCGTCCGTCCACTTCCATCCCTGGTGAGCCTAAGGGCATACCCGGTGCGGCAAGGCCCAGCAGGTCGTTGCGCTTGCGCAAGGCCAGGACCTGCTCGGCGGGTACGTGGCCTTCGACGAATTTGCCGTCGATGACCGCGGTGTGGCAGGAGCCAAGCCGTGGCGCGACGCCCAGGCGCTGCTTCACCGCGCTCATGTTGGCTTCAACGTGGTCGTTGACCTTGAAACCGTTGCTCTCCAAGTGGCTGATCCACTTTTTGCAGCAGCCGCAGTTGGCGTCGCGGTGGACGTCGATGGGGATCAACTCGGCGGCCTGGGCCAAGGTAGTGGTGAACAAGGCACTGAGCAGGGCCAGTCGCAATGGGGTTTTCATCGTGGGTCTCACTGAAGGCGCGGCGATAAGCCGGGCATTCTCCCTGCTTTTGCGGGTATGTTTGCAATGTGACGCCGTTGTAATGTTTCTAAATTATACGAAGCGCTGGTTTTCCAGTCGCTGCTTGAGCCGGTCCAACGCAATCGCCGACAACGCGACCATGCGCTCGTGCAAAGACGCCAGTTGCAGTTCGGTTTCATAAGTCAGCACCCGCTTGAACAGCGTGCCGCCCTGATGAGCGCGCAAGTAGTAATGAATGGAACCATCAACCGCCAGGGAGGTGAACACGGTTTTGAACTCGCTGGGGCGGCGGGCGATTTGTACGCGGTAACTCATGGAGACGCGTATGCCCAGCAGGTCGATGATTTCGGTAAAGCGCGTGCCGATCGGCAATGAGCCGGTGTTGCCGGTGTCGGCGCTAAGGGAAGTGGGGTGCCACTCGTGCCAGCGGTCGGGCTGGGTCACATAGTCATAAACCGCCTCGATCGGCGTGTGGATGAAGCGTTCCTGACTGATCTGCTCCAAGCGGACCGAATGCTCAGTCGCGTGCATGACACACCTCCTGTGTGGCGGTTTTTACACTAGGAGCTGTGAGGATAGTCTGACGCCCGCGCTTTGCACGGGCGTCGGCAGGCCGTTCGTCAATCCCGCTGAGAACGGCCCGGACAAGGGCTCCCAGCAGGCACTAGATATCCAGCATGGCCAGCACGTCCTTGGGGTAACGCAGGCCTGCGGTTGCATCGGCAGGGAAGATCGCATCCAGCGCAGCCAGTTCGTCCGCGCTGAGAGAAATCGACAGCGCCTCCACATTCTCTTGCAGATAGGTGCGCCGCTTGGTGCCGGGAATCGGGATGATGTAATCGCCTTGAGCCAAGACCCAGGCCAGCGCCAGTTGCCCGGCCGTCACACCTTTGTCTGCCGCCAGCGTCTTGACCTGTTCTACCAGCCGCAGGTTTTTCGCAAAGT
The DNA here is from genome assembly GCF_001907715.1 of Pseudomonas sp. BTN1. NCBI lineage: Bacteria > Pseudomonadati > Pseudomonadota > Gammaproteobacteria > Pseudomonadales > Pseudomonadaceae > Pseudomonas > Pseudomonas sp. BTN1. The sequence goes on from NZ_MPBM01000053.1 coordinate 7,359, forward strand.
TCTCACCCTGAAAGCGCGGGCTGAAGCGTCGGTAATCATCGGCGCCGAAATCATCCGGGCTCTTCAACGCGCCGGTGAGAAAGCCTCGGCCCAGTGGGCTGTACGGCACAAACGCGATGCCCAGGCGCTGGCAGGCCGCGAGGCAGCCATTGTCTTGCTGGTCGCGGCTCCATAGCGAATATTCACTTTGCAGGGCGCTGATGGGATGGACCTTATGCGCCCGTTCCAGAGTAGCGGCGGACGCCTCGCTCAGGCCCAGGTAGCGCACCTTGCCCTGTTTTATCAGGTCGGCCATGGCACCCACGGTTTCTTCGATGGCCACGTCGGGGTCGATACGGTGCTGGTAGTACAGGTCCAGCGTATCCACCCCCAGGCGTTGCAAGGTGCCGTCGATGGCGTTGCGGATATAGTCGGGCCGGCCATTCACCCCGCGCACTATGGGGTTGGCAGGGTCGCGCACAATCCCGAATTTACTGGCCAGGAACACCTGGTCGCGCTTGCCGGCAATAGCCTTGCCGATCAGTTGCTCATTGGTGTGCGGGCCGTACATGTCAGCGGTATCTAGAAAATTGACGCCCAGCTCTAGGGCGCGGTGCAAGGTTGCGGTGGCTTCGGTGGTATCGCTGCCGGGCGTGTAGAAGTCGGTCATGCCCATGCAGCCAAGGCCAATGGCAGATACATGCGGGCCGTTTTTACCGAGTTGTCGAGTGTGCATAGGGAAGCTCTTGGTGATGAGGGGCCCATTGTTACCCTTGAAAAAATGCAGATAAACCCGCTAAAAGTGCTATCACTGTTCGTAATATCTAAACAATCTCCCACAGGAGCATTCTCTTGGATCGTTTTAACGCCATGCGCGTGTTCACTCGGATTGTCGAGTTGGGCGGGTTTGCCAAGGCCGCCGACAGCCTGCAATTGCCACGCGCCTCCGTGACAATTCTGATCAAGCAACTGGAGGCCCATCTCGGCGTGCAACTGCTGCAGCGCACCACGCGCCACGTCAGCCCGACCCTGGATGGCGCGGCGTACTATCAACGTTGCGTGCAGTTGCTGACCGATCTTGAGGAAACCGAGGCGGTGTTCTCCACGCGGCGCCAGAACCCTCGGGGCATCTTGAGCATCGATATGCCCTCAGGCATTGGGAGCTTGATTGTCATTCCGGCCTTGCCAACGTTCACCGCGCTGTACCCACAGATCGAGTTGGAGATCGGCCTCAATGACCGGCCAGTGGATTTGATTCGCGAAGGCGTCGATTGTGTGTTGCGGGGCGGTCCGGCCTTGGACGAATCGCTGGTGGCGCGGCCCTTGGCGATGATGGAACAACTGACGCTGGCCAGCCCCGCGTACCTTGAACGCATGGGCACGCCCACCTGCCTGGAGCAGTTGGCGGGTCACCAAATGGTCGAGTATGTTTCCAGTGCCAGCGGTAAACGGTTTGGCCTGGAATTTCTGCTGGGCAGCGAGTTGCATCCGATCAACCTGCCGAAAGTGGTTGCCGTGAACAGCTCCGCGGGTTACTTCGCTGCGTGCGAAGCCGGCTACGGGCTGATCCAGGCACCTCGTTATCACGCCCTGCGCCAACTGGCCGAGGGCACCCTGGTGCAGGTGCTCCCTGATGTGGCCGTGCCGAAGATGGCGCTGACTGCGTTGTACCCGCCCCATCGGCAATTGTCGCAGCGGGTGCGGGTGTTCGTCGATTGGCTGGTGCAGTTGTGCGCCCGGCCCGGCACCGGTTTACAAGGCTAGGCTTGCGCCCTGCGATAGGCGCCAGGCTGTTGCCCGGTAACTTTATGAAAGGCTCGGGTAAACGCCGCCACCGATTGATACCCGGCTGCCAGCGAAACCTCGGCCACGGTCTGGTCCGCCTTGAGCAACCCACAGGCGTGGCGCATGCGGATCATCAGCAGTACTTGCCCGGGTGACTGCCCGCACAATTCGCTGAAGCGCTTGAAAAACGCCGAGCGCGACAACCCGGTACAGGCCGCCATGCTTTCCAGGCTCCAGGGCTCGGCCGGGCGGGCGATCAATTGTTCCAGCAAATGCGCAAACGCCGGTGCCCGGCCCAGCGCCGCCAAGCCGCCAAGCTCGGTGTTGTCGAGTACTTGCTGGCGCATTACATACAGGAACAGCAGGTGGCACAGGCGCTCCAGCAGCGCGGAAGAGGGCGCTGGCGTGCGTGCGCATTCGTGCAGGATCAACTCGAACAGGCTGCGTGCGGCCGTCAGCGACGGGTCGCCGGCGCGCAGGATGATCCAGCTGGGCAGGGTGTCGACGATCAGTGTCGACAAGCCGGATTGAAAGTGAAAGAAACCGCATACTAATCCCACACCGTCGGTGGCCGTGTTGTCGAGGGGCAGCATCGCACGGCGTGGGCACTCCTGGGCGCCGGCTGCCGTGGCTTGGCCGGACAGGCGAAAAGCAAAGTCACGCAGCAGAAACACCGCGTCACCATTATTCAGGTGGTGGGGCATTGGATCGCCGTCGATATGCAGCCAGCATTCGCCTTGCACAATCAAATGGAAGCTCGCCTGTGCCAGGCCGTGGGTGCTCGCGTGCCAGTCACCGCAATAACGGCCGACGTGAAACAAACTGGTGTTGAGTTCGAGGCTATCTAATAACCAATCGACAAGTACATCGGACGAATTCATCTAATGGAAAGACTCAAGAGCAAGTAATCGCTACTTTAGCCTATTGAGCGCTTTTTTTAGAACCAACAGACTGGGGCATTGAAACCCAACAGGAGTCCACTTCATGTCCCGTGTACCGTTGCTCACGCCTGAAACCGCACCGGAAGCCGCCAAACCCTTCCTGGAAAACGCGCTCAAAGCCTCGGGTTTTATTCCTAACCTGCTGGGCGTACTGGCCAACGCACCGGCCGCGCTGGAAACCTACATCACCGTCTCCGGCTTGAATGCCAAGGCAGAACTGAGCCTGGCCGACCGTGAAGTGGTGCAATTGATTGCCGCCACCAGCCACGGTTGTGATTTCTGTGTCGCTGGCCATACCGCGGTTGCCCGCAACAAAGCGAAGCTGCCCGAGGAGGTGATCGAGGCCTTGCGCCGCCGGGGTGAGTTGCCTGACGCACGCTATGAGACACTCGCCGCCTTTACGCGTGAGGTGATCGCCACCCGTGGGGATGTGAGTGACGCGGGCTTTGAGGCGTTCCGCGCCGCCGGCTACACCGACGGCCACGCGCTGGAAGTCATCCTGGGGGTCAGCCTGGCAACCCTGTGCAACTTCGCCAACGTGTTTGCCCGTACCCCGCTGAACCCGGAGCTGGCGCAATACCGTTGGGAAAAACCGGCCAACTGATTTGGCGTTGGCCCACCTGCTGTAAAAGGAGAAACATGAATGCTTGACCCAATCTTGAGCCGTTGGCTCGATGTTCAAGCGCAGGCCCTGGACGTGGGCAGTTGCGATCCACAGGAAGTGCTGCCGCGGATGGCAGAAGCCAATATTCTGAAAATCGGTGTACCCACCCAGTTGGGCGGCCTGGGCGGTGACGTGGCGGGTGCGGTCGAGGCCATCGCCAATGTAGCCAGCCATTCCCTGGCGGCGGCGTTTGTGTGCTGGGGCCAGCGCTCGTTTATCGAGTACTTGCTGCAGAGTCCCAATCAGCGTCTGCGCGAGCAACTGATGCCTGACCTGCTCAGCGGCAAGTTGGCTGGGGCCACCGGGCTGTCGAATGCGATGAAGTTTCTGTCGGGTATCGAGTCGTTGCAGATCAGCGCCGAGCCCAACGACCACGGTTGGACCCTCAACGGTCGCCTGCACTGGGTGACCAACTTGCGCAAGAATGGCTTTGTCGCTGCGGCGGCCATCGAGCATGCAGGGGGCGGCGCGCCATTTATCCTGGCGATTCCGGATTCGGTGGCCGGGTTGCAGCGCTCCCGCGACCTGGAGCTGCTCGGGCTGCAATCGAGCAACACCGCAGCGCTTGGCCTGGAAGGCGTGGAGCTGAGTCGCGAATGGTTGCTGCACGAGGATGCGCGCAAGTTTTTACCGGCGGTACGCCCGGCGTTTCTAGGCTTGCAGTGCGGCATGTCGATTGGTTTGGCGCGGCGTTCCCTGGCTGAAGTAGCCCACCATTTGGGCGCCAGTCGCACCGTGTTGCGCGACGAGTTGGAAGCCCTGCGCGTGACCCTGGATCATCTGGTCAGCGAGCTTAAAAGCGGGCTGTTGGCCGGGCGCTTTACCGCCGAGCCGATACCGCTGTTCAAGCTGCGTATCGCGCTGGCCGAAACCGCCGCCAGCGCTGTGCAGCTTGAACTGCAAGCCAGCGGTGGCAAGGCCTACCTGACCGCCCACGGCAGCGGCTTTGCCCGGCGCTGGCGCGAGTCGGCCTTTGTACCGATCGTAACGCCCAGCCTGGTGCAACTGCGTACCGAGCTACACCGCCAGGCCAATCTATGAGCCAGGCGGTATTGACGGCCCAGGGCATTTGCCTGGGGTATGGCAGCGGGCCGGTGTTGCAAGGCTTCGACTTGCACTTGCAACCGGGTGAAGTGGTGTCGATCCTGGGCCCGAGCGGCGTGGGCAAATCCAGCCTGCTGCGCGTGCTAGCCGGCTTGCAGGCACCTCAGGCTGGCCGCGTGCAGGTATTGGGCGAGCCGTTGAGCGGCCCGCATCCGCGCGTGGTGGTGGCTTTTCAAGACCCGAGCCTGTTGCCTTGGCTGACCCTGGAAAAAAACGTTGCCTTCGGCCTGGATTTCGCTCGCCAACCGCACTTGAGTGGTGAAGAACGCCGCCGTCGTGTTGACCACGCCATTGCAGCGGTGGGGCTGGAGCCTGCGCGTCAGCAGTTTCCGGCGCAATTGTCCGGTGGCATGGCACAGCGCACGGCACTGGCCCGCTGCCTGGCGCGTCAGCCACAAGTGTTACTGCTCGACGAGCCCTTCGGCGCGCTCGATGAAGTGACTCGCGCCGATATGCAGCACCTGTTGCTCAAGGTCAATCGTGAGCAAGGCTCGGCGGCCGTATTGATCACCCACGACATCGACGAAGCGCTGTTGCTGTCGGACCGCATCCTGCTACTGGGTAACCGCCCGGCGCGGACGTTGGGCGAGTGGGCTATCGACCTGCCGCACCCTCGGGAAGAGCAGGTCGAGGCCATTGGCGCGCTGCGTATCGAGATTTTGAAAACCTTACGGCAGGCGAGCCGCCCTCAACCCAACCCCCTTGAACAACAGGAGTTTACCCATGTGTCTGGATGACCTGACCCACTCGCGCCGTGACTTTCTCAAGCTCTCTGCCGTGCTCAGTGCCGCGGGCGCCTTGCCCCTGTTGAGCAGCCTGCAGGCGCGCGCCGCCAATGAGCCCGACGCGCCGGTCCGCATCGGCTACTTGCCCATCACTGACGCCACGCCACTGCTGGTTGCCCACAACAACGGCCTGTTCGAAGCCGAAGGCATCAAGGCCGAGCGCCCGGTGTTGTTGCGTAGCTGGGCCCAGGTGATCGAGGCGTTTATCTCCGGCCAGGTCAACGTGATACACCTGCTGTCGCCAATGACCGTATGGGCGCGCTACGGCAGTAAGGTCCCGGCCAAAGTCGTGGCATGGAACCATGTGGGCGGTTCGGGCTTGACCGTATCCCCTGGCATTACCGACGTGAAGCAACTGGGCGGTAAGTCGGTGGCGATTCCGTTCTGGTACTCGATCCATAACGTGGTGGTGCAGCAACTGTTCCGCGATAACGGCCTCACGCCGGTCACCCGCGCCACCGGCAGTTCGATTGCTGCCAATGAGGTCAACCTGATCGTGTTGCCGCCCTCGGACATGCCTCCGGCTTTGGCGAGCAAACGCATCGACGGCTACATCGTCGCCGAGCCGTTCAATGCCTTGGCAGAAAACCTCAGGGTCGGTCGCGTGCAACGCTTCACGGGTGACGTGTGGCGAAACCATGCCTGCTGCGTGGTGTTCATGCACGAGCACGACCTGGCCAACCGTCCGGAGTGGTCGCAGAAGGTGGTGAACGCCATCGTCAAGGCCCAGGTGTGGACCCGCGACAACCGTGAAGAGGCAGTGAAGCTGCTGTCCAAGGATGGCCCGAACCGTTACACGCCCCATGCCGAGCCGGTGTTGAGCAAAGTCCTGGCGCCGGCGGCCAGCGACCGCGCCTCCTACGTGGCCGACGGCGCGATCCAGCACGCCAACTGGGACGAGCACCGCATCGACTTCCAACCGTACCCGTTCCCCAGCTACACCGAAGAACTGGTGCGGCGCTTGAAGGACACCTTGATCGAAGGCGACAAGAAGTTTCTCGCAGGCCTGGACCCTGCCTTCGTGGCCAAGGACCTGGTGGACGACCGCTTCGTGCGCAACGCGATCGAAGCCGTGGGTGGCATGCAGACCTTCGGTTTGCCGGATGGTTATGAGCGGCACGAGGAGATCGGCGTTTGAACAACAGCAGAATCCCCGGCTGGTGGCTGGGGCTGATTGGCTTGGCGGGTTTGTTGGTGCTGTGGTGGCTGGGCGTGAACGTGTTCGGCGAGGCTGATGGCCTATCGGCGCGCTTTTCCCTGGAGGCCACCGCCAGCAGCTTGTGGGAATTGCTCGGGCGGGGTGAGTTGTACCTGCATATCGCCGTGAGCCTGAAGCGTATTTTCGTCGGGCTGTTTATCGCGTTGTTGGTAGGCGTACCCCTCGGGTTGCTGGTGGGCAGTTCGCGTAACCTAGAGGCGGCGACCACGCCGGCGTTCCAGTTTCTGCGGATGATTTCACCACTGTCCTGGATGCCGATCGTGGTGATGCTGATGGGTGTGGGCGATCAGCCTATCTACTTCCTTCTGGCCTTTGCCGCTGTCTGGCCGATCATGCTCAACACCGCAGCGGGCGTGCGTCAGCTCGACCCGCGCTGGTTGCAGTTGAGCAAGAGCTTGAGCGCGACGCGTTGGGAGACATTGCGTCGGGTGATCATTCCTGGCGTCGTCGGCCATGTGCTGACCGGCGTGCGCCTGGCCATCGGCATCCTGTGGATCGTACTGGTGCCCTGCGAAATGCTTGGGGTCAGTGCGGGACTGGGGTATTACATCCTCGATACGCGTGATCGCCTGGCGTATTCGGAGTTGATGGCGATGGTGGTGGTGATTGGGGTGCTGGGGTTTGCGCTGGATGCGTTAGCGCGTTGGTTGCACCAGCGGTGGGTGCATGGCGGCTGATGGGCTCGAACGTTGCCTGCGTGCTACGCAGGCAACTATTTAGCGTGTTATCAGGTTGCTGGCGAAAAGATTTGCAGATCTCCCGCCAGATCGTTGTCAGCGTTCAGGGTACCCAGCGGGCCCGGTTTGGCATCCGTGGAGTTCGTGCCGTAGCCCACCTTCATGCCTGTTCGTTCGTAAACACCGATGCCAATGCCTCCGGTCGCCTCAGCCAAGCCGGTGACGCCTTGAGTGGAGTTGATGTGTTGGCGGCCCACCAAGGCGATCACTTTACCCTTATGCTTGTGTTGTTCAATGACGCGTGCGGCGTAGTAGTTGAACTCTTTGAGTCTTTTCAGGTTTCGTTCGGTTTCGCTTAGCGTCGTGTAGGCCTTACGGTCATGCCGGTGGCGTGTCAGATAAAAGTGGTCAAGGGGCACGACTTCTATTCCGGCATCCTTGAATTTTCTGATCAACGTCTGCAGATTGAATTGAGGGTGGGCGGGCCGCAAACCGTGGCCTGTATGGCCCATGCCATCGTCCTTGAGTAGTCCATTGTTGTCATAGACGACACCTTCAATGCCGACCACCTTTACATTTTTGCGCTTGAACAGGTCGATGCTTGCGTCAATTTCGCGGAACATGGCCAAATGCTGGTGACTCTCCCCGAATACCACCACGTCCGAATTGTCCAAGGCTTTTTCGATCAGGTCGGGCACTGTCTCGTAAGGTTTCGTTTCTGGAATTATGGGGCGATTTTGTGGGTTCAACGGGTCCAGTTTTTGATGGAAAGCATCCATTTCTGCGTTGAACCGCTCTTGTGTCGGTTGCCTTCGGCTGGGTGTGAAGTGGCCTTCGTTGGGGGCGCCTTTAATATGTTTTACGTATTCGTCTTTGATGGCGTCCAGATGATCTGTTTTGTTTACGATCGTCGGCGTGTGTCCATTGATGTTCGGCGCTTTTGGGGTGGGTCTTTTGTAGGGTTGAAATCGCGTGTTTTGCCGAGCGTTCATGTGCCCCCGAGGGGAAAAGTCAGCATGGGGTGAGGGTGGCATCAGCGTATGCGCAGGATCAAAAGCTTGAGGCGCACCGTAAGCCTCCTGCTTATGCACATCGTAGGGGTACCATTTACCGTTGTGTTTGACGGCAGAGCCATGAACCCGCTGGTTGCCCACCTTGAAGGTCCCGGTTGCCGCTGCCTCGTAGCGGCTTGCGGCGCTGATCAGCGCTTCGTGGCTTGCGCTTCCCTTCAGGGATGGCACCGCACCAGCTATCGCTTCAACGCTTTCGTAAATGAGTTTACCCGAGCCCTTTAGCAGATCACTCACGCCGTTTAACGGGTTCAACTCCTTGAGCAGGGCTGGCACCATGATTTTCGTTGCCTTGAGCGCCTTGCTCACTGCTGACCCAGCCGTACCCAGTACTTTTCCGAGTTTGGCCGCCAGGCCGATGCCGGCGGTGACCAAACCGAAAATATCCAGGGTGACGTCAGTGATCCCCTCGCCGTAGTTGCCGTCCATGAAATTGACGATTGCGGAACGGAAGGGAATAAGGTCGAGCAAAAACTCTTTGAAGTTCGTCAGCTTTTCATGATTACGCTCAAAGGTCGTGGTCCCCGCAGCGGCTTTCCTGATGGCGGGATTGTCCAGGTCCAACGCCTTGAGCACGGAGTCGGCGATATGGTGAGTGCGTGGGTTCAGGAACATATACGGCTGGGGTGCCGTGGAGGGCTGTTCGCGATCCAGCTTGCTTTCCTTCAAATCACCCAGGTCGATCCATGAAAACGGCACAGGGTTGGCCGGGATACTTGCGAGAATCGATTGCCCGCTGTCAACGATCTTGACGTTGTCTCTGTCCGGATAAAATGGCTCTTCCCTGATTATCTCGTTGGAGAACTTGACAGGGGCCGCCGGTGTTTTTCGGTTGCCCCGGCTTCGGATAACGCCGTTTACCGTATCGAACTCATAGGTGGTGGTTTGTCCATTGTTTTGCGCGGTGACCAGTACCGTAGGGCTGGTGTGAAACAAGGTGTCACCTTCGAAAGGGATCATGCCCACCTTGTAACTTTTTTCTTGAAAATAATTGAGCTTGCCCTGGGTCAAGTTTTTTCTGTCTTCGGGCAGCAGGTTGCTGAGCGCGTTGAGGAGAGCTGTTTTTTTAACGGTCTTATGATTGTCCAAGGCGGTAGAAAAGGCATCCTCAAACGCTCGTTGAATATTGAATGGCGCGCTGTGGGTGAAGGGAATAACGGCATCAAGGTCCACGCCGGTATTTTCTTTCGTGAGTACCCAGCGACCCTCCATGACCCGTTCTTCCATGACGATTTCCACCAGTGAGCGCGGCGCGCTGGGCGTATCGCCATTGTATCTGGAAAACATCTTGAGCTCGAAGTCCATGCCAGGGCCGAATGTCTTCACGAGGAGGTCCAGCGCCATGTGTTTACGGCTTGGAAAACTCCCGCCGATGAGCGATGAGGCTTCTATCAGCGTATCGAGTTGTGCTTTGAACAGCGCCTGGGCTTTTTCCAGGTCGGCTGGCTGATACAGGGCATCGTCTTTCGCTGGAAGAATGTCATTGGCCACGGCCCAATCCAACATCACTGCGGCTTGCGCAGAGGCGGGCACGGCGCCAGCAGTGTCGGCGGTGATCATCACTTCGGCATAAGACAGGGCGGCCACGCGGCCTGGAGTCTTGGCTTCAATGGCGGCTACTGCAATGCAAAGGTTCGCCCACGCGGCGCTGCCGTAAACTACCGAATCAGGAATGTCCTTGACCAGCAATTGCGGCGCAGTGCGTCTGAGTAACAGATGTGCGGCCGCGCCAGCGAGATCAGGGGATTCGCGCCCCGTGTCAATCAAGTGTTGGCGCAGGCTGTTGGTGATGGTCGAAAGCGGTTTGCCCCAATGACTTTTCTGCGCCAGGTCGAAACCCGCCACATGGTTTCGCACAGGCGCCGTCAACGGCTCGGGGTCCAGCATCAATTGGATCGCCGCCAGGGCATAGTCGTTTGCGCTGGTGTCGGTGGCGATACCATTCATTTTGGTTTGCATGGCTTGGCCGAGAGCCTGGCCATCCTTGGAGCTGATCAGGGTTTCGAGCACCTTGACCGGGTCCGCCAGTGCCTGCTCGGAGAAACTCAGGTTTCTACCCAGATGTTCCAGTACGCCGCGCTTGGGATTCCCCTGCGGTAAGTCGGGATCGCTGTTGGCATGTTCGACGGCGGCCGTGCGCAGCGTGTCTTGTTGGCTGACATCCAAGGGGATCGGCCAGGACAGGCCCCCTGCGAAGTTGCCCAAGGGGTGTTGCTGTGCGCGTGCTTTTGCGCTTTGCGCCAAGGCCAGCAAGTCGACCACGGTCTTGGGCAATGGCACGCCGTTTTCAAGCAGGAAGGCTTCGAGGCTTACGGACATGCCAGGTGTCCGTATGTAGGCTTGGTAATGGGCTGAGTCTGGCGCGATATTCATCGGCGTATTTTTCAGCAGGGCCGACACCTCACGTTCTGTTGGGCTTTGCGGCAAGGCCTGGGCAGACTCGTTGAGTTTTTGCGCAAGGTATCGCCAGTTTTTCTGATCACCCAGGCGTTGATCCAATGCCTGGCGCGCGTCGATGCTGTTCGCGCGCTCGTCCAGCCATTGCGCACGCGCCAACAGGGCGCTGTTGCCGTCGAAATGCGGTCCCAGGTCGGCAGCCTCAGGCAGGCCCGTCTCAGTCAGTAGATGCCCCCATGGGTCGACAAGCGTCGGCTCAACGTTGTTCGACTCATACAACGCCTGCAGTGCGTTACTCACCTGATGCCGCTGGCGCTCCAGCAACTGCGGCAATGACGTCGCCGGTCACTGGGGCGAGGTCCTGGCTCAAGTGGTTTTTCCAGTCATCCTTCAAGCCGTTTTGAACCTCCATCGGCAAACTCTGCAGTAGCTGCGCTGCGGCTTCGGGGTCGTCATTAATGCGTTGACGCAAGGTCGCAAGTGCCTTGGCCGGGCTGTCGAATGTTTCGTAGCCATCGCGAGGTGTGTAGAGCACCGTCAGGCCTTGCTGTTGGCCAGGAAGTAAGGTGCGGTCTGTCTGTGCGCTACTGAATGGGCGTGTCGCCGACGATCCATCGCTGCTGGTGATCAGGAAGGCCCCTGCCAGCACGCTGCCCTCTGGGCTTGGGGTATCCAATTTGAGCGGGTAGACACCGGGCCTTTCGCCATCCCTCATCGCGCTTTCCCGAGCCTGCAGGGTTGGATACTCAAGCGCCTTGTCGATCAATGATTTGGCGGCGGGCGTTAACGCACCGTCTTCCACGCCCAAGGCGGCGAGGGTGGACAGCATCTCTCGGTGGATACTGAGCAATTCGTTCTGGGGTGACTCGGGGTTGGGTTCGCCCGTGCGTGGCTCGGTCCAGAATCGGGAAAGGCTCAGGGGCAGTTCTTTTTCGATGGTTTGTGCAATCGAAAGGAGGGTGTCGCGAGCGTGCAATTGCTGGCTGCTTTCGCTTGGCGAGGCGCTGGTGTAGAAGCCGACTTCCGTGCTGGCAGTACTGGTCGAGGCCTGGGCGCCGGGAGGTGCCTTGAGCTGGCGCAGTGCGTTGAACAGGGCTTCGGTGATGCTCTGCACCGAGATTAATGTGCGTTGGCCGTGTTCATCAGTGTGATAGCGATGCACATACAGTGACGAGGCGTCTACAGGCGGTGTAGTACCGAAGCTGCGATTCAATTGCTGCTCGATAACACTGCTGAGCGTCGGCTGGCGCAGCAGCAGTGCCTGGATGTCCTGGTTGAGTTGTTGGTATTGATTGAGCAACAAGCGTTGATCAGTTATTTGAAGGCCCTTGATCAGGTCAGAACGAATCGCACTGACCGGCGTGATCGCATCCACGTCCGGAACGGCTATCGTCTGGACCGTCCCTGGCATCGGACGGGTGTGGGCAGGAGGGGCGATTTCATCGCTGGAGACGTTTCGGCGCAGGCGATGGTGGGCGATACCTGAAATCAAGTGAGTTATTCCAATGGCATTGGCCCACGCGTCCTGATGATAATCCGAGGGATGATTCTTCCTTGTTTGGGCCTCGAATGATTGGGATGAGAGCGTCGGAAGGTTCCGAAGGCACCCGGGGAAATGTTATTAACGAATATGTAACGCGTCGGTGCAGCAACACGGGGAAAGTGGGCTTGCTGCACACAGTGAGCACGCAGGGACAGCTCGTTAGGGCGGAGTACTCCCGAGGGGATCAGCGACGTTCGTAAACTCGGCCGCCATCATCGTGGCGATCATGCCAGCCACCGCCGCGCGGGAAGAAGAAACAACCGCCCAGGCTCAGCATGATCATCAAGGGAACCAGCAGGATGAGTCGTCGAAGCATTTCACAATTCTCCAAGGGGCTTCAAAGGTCTGTCAGGCGTAGGACAAGCCAAATCTGTTCATCGCCTGTAACATAAGACCCCGCCGACGCCGTGCCATCCCCGTAGTTGGGTATGTGCTTGGCATGCGCGGCGATACACAGTGGATACATCCTTCAGGTCCAGGAATTCGTCATGACCCAAAAGCAACGCTTGAAATACTCGCTTCTGATTGCCCTGGCTGTACTGGGCGCGATGTTCGGCCTGTCTTATCTGCAGAACACTGGCGTGATCAGCGAGAAAACCTTCCAGTACCTGGCCATCGCGATTGCCGTGGTCGTCGTGGTGATCAACGGCATCATGCGCCGCAAGGTCAAGCCTAACTTCTGACGCGTGTCAGTCAGGCACGACCTTCGAGTACCTTGGCAGCCTCTTCATGGAGGCTGTAGCTCTTGTCGGCGTTCAGGGTGATCACACCCTCGCTGCACAGACGCTTGAGTACCTCGCGCACGCTGAGAAACGACAACGGAATGCCCAGCTCCAGCAGGTGGCTGTGCACGCCGCGTACCCCGAGGGTGCGCTGGTTGTCGGCAGCGGTGAGGAGGGCGTCGATGACCTTCAGCCGGATCAGGCTGGTGCGCAAACCGAAACACTTGAGCAAATGGCGGATGCGCTGGTTGCCCTGCTGTTCGGGCGCGTTGCCGAACGCCCGTGTGTCGTTGCCAAAGTGAGTATCGGTGGCCTTTGAATGTCCATCCGTGGGCACTTGCGGGTTATACATGCAAAAACTCCTTTTCTTTTCAGAGCCTGATCAGGAAAAGATGGTGCTCTTGAGTAATAAGACGAACGAGTGAGGCAAATCATGAAACGATGAATGTAGAAAATTTGTCGGTATCAGATTTGTCACCTTTCAAGCGCTGACGATATACAGCCTTGTGCGGCTAAATTATTCCGGTCGATTTGCGTTCTTACGGTGGGGTAACCATCCCTTGTGAGGGTGTTCAATTTGACTGTGGAGTCGGCGTGATTATTTCCAACGGGTTGTCCAGAGTGGGCGTGGCAGGGCTGTTGCTGGGGTTGAGCCTGGCCGTATCGGCACGGGAACAGGTAACGCAGGCGTCGGCGGATATCCGGCGTACCAGTTATGGCGTGCCGCATATTCGCGCCTTTGACGAGCGTGGCCTGGGGGTGGGTATGGGGTACGCCTATGCCCAGGACAACCTGTGCTTGCTGGCCAATGAAGTGGTCACGGTCAATGGCGAGCGCGCCAAGTTTTTCGGGCCGGACCAAGCGACCCTGCAAGAGCGCAACAACCTCGCCAGCGATGTGTTCTTCAATTGGTTGAATACCCCCGAGGCAGTGGCGGCATTCTGGAAAGCCCAGAGCCCGCAGATGCAACAGCGCCTCGAAGGGTACGTGGCCGGCTACAACCGTTACCTCAAGGAGCAGGGCGCACCCGCGCATTGCCAGGCCGCGTGGGTACGGCCCTTGGTAGTCCAAGACCTGGTCAAGTTGACCCGCAGGCTATTGGTGGAAGGGGGCGTCGGCCAATTCGCCGAAGCCCTGGTCGGGGCAACACCACCCCAAGCCACCGCCGATGTCCAATCCGACGCCAAAGGCTTTGCACTGGCCGCGGCCAACCAGCAACGCTTCACGCTGGACCGAGGCAGCAATGCCGTCGCCGTGGGCCGTGACCGCTCATTCAATGGCCGTGGCATGCTGCTGGCCAACCCGCATTTTCCTTGGCTGGGCGGCATGCGTTTTTACCAGATGCACCTGACCATCCCTGGCCAGCTGGATGTGATGGGCGCCGCATTGCCAGGGCTGCCCGTGGTGAACATCGGTTTCAACCAGCATGTGGCGTGGACCCACACCGTCGACACCTCCAAACACTTCACCCTGTACCGCTTGACCCTCGACCCCAAGGACGCCACCCGTTATCTGCTGGACGGCAAGTCCATCCCACTGGAAAAAACGGCCGTAACAGTCCAGGTCAAGCAAGCTGACGGCAGCCTCAAGACCGTGTCCCACAACGTCTACAGTTCGCAGTTCGGCCCCGTGGTGCAATGGCCGGGCAAGCTCGACTGGGACAGCCACTACGCCTTCAGCCTGCGCGACGCCAACCTGAGCAACGACCGGGTGCTGCAACAGTGGTACGCCATGAACCGCGCCAGCAGCCTCAAGGAACTGCAAAGCTCGGTGCATACCCTGCAAGGCATCCCCTGGGTCAACACCCTGGCCGCCGATGACCAGGGCCAGAGCCTGTACATGAACCTGTCGGTGGTGCCCAACGTCAGCGCCGCTAAACTGGCAACATGCAGCGACCCACGGGCCGGCCTGCAAATGATCATGCTTGACGGCGCCCACAGCGCCTGCGCCTGGGATATCGACCCGCGCGCGTCCCAGCCCGGTATCTTCCCGGCCGACCAGTTGCCCCAACTGCAACGCACCGACTACGTGCAACACTCCAACGATTCCGCCTGGATGGCCAACCCCAAGGCGCCGCTAACGGGCTTTTCGCCGGTGATCAGCCAGGACAACATCGGCCTCGGCCCGCGTGCGCGCTTCGCGCTCCAGCGCCTGCAAGCCCTTGAGAAGCAGCCGATCAGCGTCACCGACCTGCAAGACATGGTCATGGACAACGAGGTGTACCTGGCGGGCCAAGTCATGCCCGACCTGCTGGCGTTCTGCGCCAAAAAACTCGGGGCCGATGCCGCTGCACTGCAACCGCTGTGCACCAGCCTGAAAAACTGGGACCAGCGCGCCAACCTCGACAGCGGCGTGGGCCTGGTGCACTTCATCAACCTGATGCAACACCTGCAGCAAATCCCCGATGCCTGGCGCGTGGCCTTCGACCCGGCCCATCCACTGAGCACCCCAAGCGGCCTCGCCATTGACCGCGCCCCTGTCGCCAAGGCCCTGCTGGAAGCCATGCTGGCCTCCAGCGCTGAGGTCAGCAAATTGGGGCAGACCCGCTGGGGCGATATCCAAGTCTCCGGCCAAACCCCCATCCACGGCGGCCCGCAAGAACTGGGTATCTACAACGCCATGCAAACCGTGCCCCGCGCCGACGGCAAACGCGAAGTCGTCAGCGGCACCAGCTACCTGCAAATCGTCAGCTTCGACGACAAAGGCCCCAACGCAGTCGGCGTCCTGGCATTCTCCGAGTCCAGCAACCCGGCGTCCGCTTATTCAAAGGACCAGACCCAAGCCTTCTCCGAGAAAAAACTGCACCCGTTGCCCTTCACCGAAGCCCAGATCAAGGCCGACCCGCACTACCAAATCCAAACAGTGAAGGAGTAGGGCAGACGCGCAACCCCTTGATGCCAAGGCAGAATATTTTTTGAAATCAAGGGGTTGCAGGCCTAGGCAAATGAGTACATAATGGCGCCCATCGAACGCAATGAAGCATTAAAAACTTCAATGTATTCAATGGTTTAGAGTAGAGGCAGGCATCACGTAGCCCACTCAAGTTTGTATGCGGTGAATGTCAGCAACAAGGGCATTGATCGTTTGAGGCCGAGTAGCAAAATGGTTATGCAGCGGATTGCAAATCCGCCTACGCCGGTTCGATTCCGACCTCGGCCTCCACTCTTAGAAACCCCGTAGATTAGCGTCTACGGGGTTTTTTATTGTCTGGGATTTGCCTGCACTTCCAACGCCTCGTGAAACTGAACCAAACAAATGATGTCCGATTGCTATCGGCCAAGGACGAGGTCCGCCAAGCGCGCATTGGGTCTACGCTCAGTAAGGCCTCAAGCGACCTCCTCATGCCGGTTTAGCCGCGCGCTTATCCTGCCAGCGCAAGATAACGCCCGCACTCATCAAAGCTGACAGAGTGACCCATGAAACAAAAAATTCTTCTTGTAGCCGTGTGTGCTGCACTCATCCAAGGCTGTGCCGCCCCTTCCAAAAGCCATGAAGAATCACCTTCAATGCCTACTACCTCAGCAGCTGTAGCCCAGCCAACCTTATCCGCTTACGACTGGAACCTGGTCTCGGCAACTGACGCGTCGGGCAAGCCTCTTGTGGCGATGAACAAAGGCATCGAGCGCAAGTTGCGCGTTGCCTTCGGTGACAAGAACCTGAGCATCAGCGGTGGCTGCAATCGTCAGTTCGGCGGCTTTCACTATCAGGACGGGGTTCTGAAGGTTCAGCCACTGGCCTCTACGCTGATGGCCTGTGACAAGAGCCTGATGGACCTTGATGCCCAGGTAGGGCGGCTGTTCAAGGGTGAGCTGCGCGCTGTGATCACCGGCGATAACGTGGCGCCGATGCTGCAACTGACGACAGCGGATGGCTCGGTGCTCAAGCTGCAAGGCGAGGCCACCCCGCAGACCCGCTACGGTAGCGAGGGTGAGGTCAAGTTTCTGGAAGTGGCGGCCAAGACGGTCAAGTGCAGCCATCCTTTGATTCCAGATTATCAGTGCCTCCAAGTGCGCGAGCGTCGTTATGACGACGCGGGCCTGCAACTGGCGACCCAAGACACCTGGCATCCGCTGTACCAGCCTATCGAAGGCTTTGTGCATCATGACGGCGTGCGCACTGTGCTGCGGGTCAAACAGTACGAATGGAAGAATCCGCCAGCGGATGCGCCTTCGACGGGCTACGTGTTGGATATGGTGGTCGAGCAGGACGCTTCTGGCAGCAAGTAAGCGAACACAAACCCCGTAGATCAGCGTCTACGGGGTTTTTTATTGCCTGTGATTTATCCGTGTTTTCGACGAGTGACATGTCTAGATCAAGGGTTCTGGGTCGAACGGGGGTTGTCACCTGAGCTTTTGCCGACTACCCTGAAAATGTTTGAATTATTACAAACAATTTCGGTGTGGCTGTTTTTTAGGTCATACGGCTTCAGGACGAGGAACGAAAAATGTTTTCACATGAAGGTACTGCACTAGAGCTGTTGGTCTTGGTTTTTGGCGTCACGGGGTTGTTATTGGTTGCCTGGTTTATTCACCATCAATACGAGCTCAGGTCGCGTAAGTATGTAAAAAAACAACATGTCACTGACCAGCAGCGTGAAGCTCAAAGCCGCTGAGTGTCCATCCTCCTGTGCCAGCCTTCGCGGCTGGCTTCAAAAGTGTATGCCTCGATCCCCCCCTAGCTGTACGGGGCGCAGCGCGCCATAACTCACTACTGTCGCAGGCACATCACCACCGCTTGGATGCCGCGCCATGATCATGTCTACCAGCCTGTTATCAGCTTTCGTGCTGTTCGCGTTTGTCTCTTCGATCACCCCGGGACCCAACAACACCATGTTGCTGGCCTCAGGCGTGAATTTCGGCTTTCGCCGTTCGATGCCCCATGCGCTGGGGATCAGCATCGGTTTCATGCTGTTGGTGATTTGTGTGGGGCTTGGCTTGGGCGAGGTGTTCAAGCTGTTTCCGTGGGCCTACACGCTGTTGCGTTATGTCGGCGCCGCGTATTTGTTGTATCTGGCGTGGAAGATTGCCAATGCGGGCGGTATGTCTGATAACCAGGATGAACATGGCAAGCCGATGACCTTCCTCGGTGCGGCGGCCTTCCAGTGGGTCAATCCCAAAGCCTGGATCATGGCGTTGGGGGCGATTACCACCTACACGCCGGCCGAGGGTTATGTCACCAATGTGCTGGTGATCGCCCTGGTTTTTGCGGTGGTCAACCTGCCGAGTGTGTGCGTATGGGTGGGGTGTGGCAGTGGCTTGCGCAACTTGCTGCGCGAGCCGCGCTGGTTACGGATGTTCAACTGGTCCATGGCCGGGCTGTTGGTGCTGTCGCTGTATCCGATGCTGTTTGTGGGTTGAGGCGGGCGTAGGTAACCACGATGCGAAGCCTGCGTTCGGGCACACCGAGCCAGGGCGAGGTGCCGAGGGTGGGGCAAGAGCCCTTTGGTTACTTTGGGCTGGGCCGGCATTCCGGCTCTTTTCCAAAGTGACCCGCCGTTGGCGGAACCCTAAGTGGCCGTTACCGCAGCGATGGATATGCACACAATCCAATTGTGTCGGCTGTCAGGCCGCCTTCGCGAGCAAGCCCGCACAGTTTGATCGCGGGGTGTCAGGTAGATAGATGTCGGCTGGCAGGCCGTCATCGCAGGCAAGCCAGCTCCCCCAGTTTGATCGTGGGGCGTTAGGTAGATCGGCGTCGGGTATCAGGTCGTCACGGGAGCAAGCTCCCTCGCCACGATGCGGGCTTAGACCGGCGAGATGGTCGCCAACATGCCGATGCCAATGGTCAATACCAAAAAGCCGAACAGGAAAATTGCCATCTTGGTCATAAGGCCTCCGAGGGGAAGGGGACGACAGGAGTGTCGGGATGGGGCTATTGTCCGCCTCAAGCGGTTTTCAATACAGGCGCAGATCGAAAAGAAAAAACCGTATCAGATCACCGCGCAGCGCCTGGGCCGTGGCTTTTCAAGCGAACAGTTTTTATCAAGATCAGTGCAATGGCCGCTGCCAGCCTCGAGCGTCACCTGAGACAGCCACTGCATTTGCCCCTAAGATAGCGCCCACTGCACAACAATAAGCGTGGGCCGACCCTCGATGGAAAGACGCCAGTTCAGCGGTGGCATGCAAGGCAAGAACCTGCGCTACCTCAGTGATAATCCCCAGCAATCGACGTCGGTCACCCGTGTCGGTTTTTTGCTGCTCGAACACTTCTCCTTGCCGGCCTTCACCCAGACCCTCGACACGCTGGTGACCGCCAACCTGTTGCGCCCTGATCTGTTCGCTACGCGCACCTTCGGTTGGGGTGAGGGCGAAGTGATCAGCGACCTGGGCCTGGTCATTCGCCCGGATGCGAACCTGACGCTGGCGAGCTTGCAGGACTTGGACCTGTTGGTGATCTGCGGTGGTTTTCGTACCGAACTCAAGGCCAGCGAGCCATTTATCCAATGGCTGCGCAGTGCGGGTGAAGCGGGCGTGCGCCTCGCCGGTTTGTGGAACGGCTCGTGGTTCCTCGGGCGTGCGGGGCTGCTGCAGGGTTATCGCTGTGCCATCCATCCCGAGCATCGGCCGGCACTGGCCGAAGTGTCCAAGGCGGCGCAGGTCACCAGCGAACCCTACGTCATCGACCGCGACCGCCTCACCGCGTCCAGCCCCTCGGGGGCTTTCCATATGGCCCTGGACTGGATCAAGAGCCTGCATGGCAAAGCCTTGGTCGAAGGCATCGAAGATATTCTGGCGTTCGAAGAATCGCGCTACCGCCGCATCAAACCCACCGAAAACATCTGTGTCAGCGCGCCGCTGCGCGAGGTGGTGAAGCTGATGGACGCCAACCTCGAAGAGCCCCTGGAACTCGATCAGCTCGCCGTCTACGCCGGCCGTTCCCGCCGCCAGCTGGAGCGCCTGTTCAAGGAACAACTGGGTACCACGCCGCAACGCTACTACATGGAATTGCGCGTCACTGAAGCGCGACGCCTGTTGCAGCACACCGAGTTGTCACAGGTGGATGTGCTGGTGGCGTGCGGGTTTGTCTCGCCGAGCCATTTCAGCAAATGCTACAGCGCGTATTTCGGCTATCGCCCCTCCAAGGAGAAGCGGTTGGTCAAGTAGCAGGTCGAGCCCTGGGCGATACAGACTCTGCGGTGCTTCAGGGGCTGCGCGGCGATCCCTTCGCAGCCTCGCTGGGGCTCGACAGCTCCCACATTGGGTTCTCGGTATTCTCAGAATCGCTCCAGGCGGTAGAGGTGCAATTGCGGCACCCGCTCACCCGCAGCAAGCTGCCCAACCCGCTCGGCCGTCACCGCCGCTTGTGTCAGCCCCAGATGCTGGTGACCGAACGCAAGCAGCACTTTGCCTTCGCACACCCGGTCAATGATCGGCAGTGAGTCGGGCAGGGAAGGGCGAAACCCCATCCAGGGCGTGGCTGCGCTGTCGCTCAGGTCATGTCGGAACAGCCCTTTGCTCAACCGGTGCAACTGCCAGGCCCGTTGCATATTGGCCGGGCGGTCGAGGCCGGCGAATTCGACCGTGCCGGCCAGGCGCAGGCCACCGGTCATGGGCGTCATGATGAATTTGCGCTCCAGTGAAGTGACCGCGAAGGGCAGGCGCTGTTGTTCGTGGGGCAGCATCAGGTGGTAACCGCGTTCGGTGTCCAGCGGCACTTGTTTGCCGGTGAGAGCTGCGGTGAGTTTGGCCGAGTGGGCGCCGCAGGCGATCAGCACTTGCTGCGCTGTCAGTACGCCTTGGTCGGTCGTCAGGGAAACGCCGCTACCCTCCACGCGTCCGTCCAGAACGCGCTGCTGAAGAAATTGCACCCCCTCAGCCTTGGCCGCGTTCACCAGTTCGCCAACCACCGTGTACGGGTCCAGAAAGTGTCCGGTAGCGGGGAAGAACAACCCGCCTTGTATGGCGTCGCTCAGTTGCGGCGCAGCCTTGCGCACCGCATCGCCGCTCCAGAAGTCCACGGCGACGCCTTGCTGCCGCATGCGTTGCTGCACTGCATCCAGTGCAGCGCGGGATTCGGCGCGCTCATACACCAATAGCGAACCGTCTTCACGCAGCAATTGCGTTTGACCCATCGATTGCAGCAAGCGTTGCCACGCGCCCAGGCTACCTTCGTTCAGCGCGCGAAGGCCGGCCACGGTGCGCTGGTAACGCGCTGGCCGCAGGTTGAGCAACAGGCGGATAAACCAGGGCAGGGCGCGGGGCAGATAGGTCCAGTCCAGGCGCAGCGGACCCATGGGGTCCAGGAGCATGGCGGGCAAGCGCTTGAGGATCGACAGGTCGGCGATGGGAAACACCTGTTCCGTCGCCAGATGGCCGGCGTTGCCGTAGGAGGCGCCCATGCCGGGTGCCTGCGGGTCGAGCACGACGACTTGGCGGCCTTGGCGTGCCAGCTGCAAGGCGCAGGCGACGCCGATAATGCCGGCGCCGACTACTACGATGTCTGCTTGCTTGGGATCGGCCATGATTATGCTTCTCGCTGGCCGTCGAGCAGGCGCCGCAACCGCAGCGGGTTGTCGTGCTGCAGCGCGGTGGGCAGCAAGGCGTCCGGGACGTCCTGGTAACACACCGGGCGCAGGAATCGCAGGATCGCCGCCGTGCCCACCGAGGTACTGCGCGCATCCGAAGTCGCCGGAAAGGGCCCGCCATGCACCATGGCGTCGCACACTTCTACGCCGGTCGGCCAGCCGTTCACCAGCAGGCGCCCAGCCTTGCGCTCCAGCACCGGCAGCAATGCCCGCGCCTTTGGCAGGTCGTGGTCATCCATGTGCAGGGTGGCGGTGAGTTGACCTTCCAGGTGCTCGGACACCTGGCGCATGTGCTCGACATCGCGGCACTGCACCACCAGCGAGGCGGCGCCGAATACTTCGGCTTGCAGGTGTTCATTGTCCAGGAACGCCTCGGCCTGGGTCACGAACAGATGGGCCTGGCCCTGGTTCGGCCCGGTCGCTGGCAAGCCCTTGGCGGCGATGTGAGCGTGCTGGGCCAGGGTCTTCAGGCCGGTTTCGTAAGCGCAGAAGATGCCCGGTGTGAGCATGGTCTGGGACGGGCAACGCGAGAGCCGCTCACTGGCAGACTGAATAAAACGGTCCAGAGCGGCGCCTTGCAGGGCAATCATCAGGCCAGGGTTGGTACAGAACTGGCCGGCGCCTTGGGTCAGCGACGCTACGAACCCTTCGGCCAAGGCTTCGCTCCGAGCTTCAAGCGCAGCAGGAAACAGGTACACCGGGTTGATCGAGCTCATTTCTGCGTACACCGGGATCGGCTCCGGGCGTGCCTGCGCCGCTTGGCACAGGGCAATACCGCCACTGCGCGACCCCGTGAAGCCCACAGCCCGGATGCGCGGGTCGCGCACCAATGCGATACCCACCTCGTTACCCGCGCCGTAGAGCAGTGAAAACACACCTTCCGGCAAGCCACACTCTTTAACCGCCTGGGCGATGGCGCGGCCCACCAGTTCGCTAGTGCCGGGGTGCGCGTTATGCGCCTTGACGATCACCGGGCAACCGGCGGCAAGGGCCGATGCGGTATCGCCGCCCGCCACGGAGAAGGCCAGAGGGAAGTTGCTGGCTCCGAACACGGCTACCGGGCCCAGGGCGATATGGCGCTGGCGCAGGTCGGCGCGGGGCAGGGGTTGGCGCTGGGGCTGTGCGGTATCGACGCGCACGTCGAGCCATTCGCCCAGGCGCACGGTGCGGGCAAAAGCGCGCAGTTGCCCGCAGGTACGGCCGCGTTCACCTTCAATGCGTGCGCGAGGCAAGCCGGTTTCGGCGCAGGCGCGTTCGATCAACTCATCGCCCAGGGCTTCGATGTGGGTGGCGATGGTTTCAAGCAACGTGGCGCGATCTGCCAAGGTGGTTTCGCGGTAAGCGTCGAACGCGGCCCACGCCAGTGCGCAGGCCTGGTCGACGTGCTGCTCATCCCCGCCAGCGTAGGCGGGTTCCAGTGGGGTGTTGGTAGCGGGGTTGATCGCCCGGATCGCATCGCGATGGCCGCAAACGGATTGCTGACCGATCAGCATCTTGCCTGTCAGAGTCATGGGGGCATCCAGAAAAACAGAGGAGTGTTGTAGGCGCGAGCTTTTGTGGCGAGCAAGCTTGCTTGCGCTGGGGTGCGAAGCGCCCCCAATAAAAGCCGGAGGCTGCTGCGCAGTCAGCGGGAGCAAGCTCCCTCGCCACAGCAAGCTCGCGCCTACAGAAAATCAAGCGACGTTCTGTTCGGCCGACCAGTTGGCATACCACTGGCGGAACAGCGCGTACTGCTGCTCGGCATACCGGCGCTGGGCAGCGCTGAGGTCGTCGGTTTCGTTGAAGTGCAGGGCGTAGCCCTGGTCGCCGTTGAGCACCATCAAATGCTTGTAATACAGCACCAGGTCGCAGCCCTCGTCGAACGACGACAACACCGCCAGTGCAGCTTCCAGCTCGCGGGCCTGGCGACGCGCCTTGGCATCGCCCTTGGCGGCTTTTTTGCTCAGCGCCACCAGTTGCAGCACTTCGCGGGGCAGTGCGTTGCCGATGCCGGTAATGGCGCCGGTGGCGTTGCAGTTGACGAAGCCGTGCACCACTTGGGTATCGACGCCGACCATCAGGGTCACATCGTCATCCTGGGAGGTGATGTTTTCGGCGGCGTAGCGCAGGTCGGCGGCGCCGCCGAACTCCTTGAAGCCGATCAGGTTCGGGTGCTCGCGGCGCAGTTCGAAGAACAAATCAGCGCGGGTGGCGAAACCGTAGTAGGGGCTGTTGTAGATCACCGCCGGCAGGTTGGGGGCGGCGTTTAGGATCGCTGCAAAGTGGGCCTTTTGCGCAGTGGCCGAAGCACCTCGGGACAGCACGCGGGGAATCACCATCAAACCATCGGCGCCGACTTTGGCGGCATGGGCTGCGTGAGATACGGCTTCACGGCTGTTCACCGCACCGGTGCCGACGATGGTCGGCACACCCGCAGCCACCAGGCGCGCCACGCCTTCCTGGCGCTGGGCCTCGGTGAGCAGCGGCCAGTCGCCCATGGAGCCGCAATACACCACGGCACTCATGCCGATGTCGATCAGCTCGCGGCCCTTGGCCACCAGTGCATCGAAGTCCGGTTGGCGCTCGGCGGTGCAAGGGGTCATCAGGGCGGGCATGCAGCCGGTGAAGATGTTGTCGCTCATGGTGCTAACTCCGGTTTCAGTTGAATGAATAATGGGCTCAGATGCCCCAGGCAAACGGGTCTTGTTCGTCGATCAGCAAGGTGCTGTCGGCGGTCATGTAGGCGCGGCCGGTGATGAATGGGCGTACGTGTTCGCCGTCCCACTCATAGCGGCCCAGGAACTGGCTGCCGGTGATGCTGGCTTGTACCCAGGGTTCTCCTGCGGCCAGTTTTGCGTCGGCGGCCAGGCAGGCGAGCTTGGCGCTGGTGCCGGTGCCGCAGGGGGAGCGGTCATAGGCTTTGCCGGGGCACATTACGAAGTTGCGGCTGTCGGCGTGGGCGTCGTCGGCGAACAATTCGATATGGTCGATCAGCGCACCGTCTGCGCCACGGATGCCTTGGGCTTCGAGGGCCTTGAGCATGGCCCAGGTGTAGTCGGTCAGGGCCTCCACGTTATCCATCTGCAACTCATGGCCGTGGTCCGACACCAGGAAGAACCAGTTGCCGCCCCAGGCGATGTCGCCCAGCACCACGCCATGCCCAGGCACCTCAACCGGCACCTGCTTGCGGTAGCGGTAAGCGGGCACATTGCGCAGGGTCACGCTGCCGTCTTCGTGCAAGGTGGCCGCGACCGGGCCGACCGGCGTGTCGAGACTGTGCACGCCCGGTTGGATCAGCCCCAGGTGGTGCAGCGAGGCAATCAGGCCAATGGTGCCGTGGCCGCACATGCCGAGGTAGCCGGCGTTGTTGAAGAAGATCACCCCGCAGGTCGCCCCCGGCGTGACTGGCGCACAGTACAGCGCGCCCACCAGCACATCGTTGCCCCGGGGCTCCAGCAGGCAGGCGCGGCGCCATTGATCGTGGTGGGTGCGCAGGTGGTCCAGTTGATCGGCGATCGAGGCACCCGCCAGTTCGGGAAAGCCGTTCATGACCAGGCGTGTAGGTTCACCGCCGGTGTGTGAGTCAATCACATGCAGTCGTTTCATAAGGCGCTCCATCAGTGGGTAGTCGGGGACAGTGGGGCGCTGTAGTGCGCGTCGCTGACGGCTTCGCTTTCGTCCTCTTCCTGCTCCAGGCGTACCAAGTGGGCGGGTACGCCGGTGGCTGCGCCCCAGTAGTAAATGCCCAGGGCGCAGGCCGCCACCACGAGGGTGTCAAACGGGTGGCTGATCACACCAATACCGCCAAAGCTGCCTAGCTTGGAGAGCAGGATGGTCACGGCGTAGAAGCCGATCAGCCAGGCCGATGAGCGTACTTGTTGCTTGAGGTTCAGGTGCGCGGTCGGCACCCAGCGCGCGCACAGCAGGTACACCACAAACATCAGGATTTGCAGGCCCAACAGCCAAGACACCGTGCTCCAGCCCGACCAGTAGACGATCAACGCAGCGATGATGAATGACAGCGGGCCCAGCACCGCCATGCCCTTGACCCGAAACGGGCGCGCCATGTCGGGTGCATTGCGGCGCAGGGCGGCGACCGTCACCGGGGCCACGGCATAACTGAGGATCAGGGCGGCAGACACCACGTTAATCAGCGCTTCCCAGGACGGGAACGGCAAGGTCCAGAACACCGACAGGCCAAAGGTCAGCCACAGCGCCGGGCGCGGGATGCCGGACTTTTCATCGATGCGCGTGAATATCTTGAAGAAGGTGCCAGTCTGCGCCCAGCCATACACCACGCGCGGGGTGGCGTTCATGTAGATATTGCCGCAGCCGCTGGGAGAGATCACCGCATCGGCCACCACCAGGTAGGCCAGCCAGCCCACGCCCAGCGCCAGGGCGATGTCGCGATAGGGCAGGGCCAGTTCCTTGCTGATGCCGGCCCAGCCATTGGCGAGCATTTCGGTAGGCACGCCGCCGAGGAACGCGGTTTGCAGCAGCACATAGATGGCCGTAGACAACAGTACCGAGAGGATCAGGGCGATGGGGATGGTGCGCTGTGGGTTTTTCACTTCGCTGGCCACCGAAATGATCGGCGTCAGGCCCAGGTAGGCAAAGATCACCCCGCCTGCCGACACGGCCATCTCGATACCTGATAAGCCGAACGGCGCGAAGCCATGCACCTGGAAATTCGCCGGCTTGAAGAAGGTGAACAGCACGCCGATCACCAGTAACGGCACGATGAACTTGAACACGCTCACCAGGTTATTGGCGATCGCAAAGGTCTTCACGCTGCGGTAGTTGAGCACAAAGAACAGGCACAGCAGGGCAAATTGCACCAGCCAGCCCAGGGTGGTGGGGTCGCTGGAACCTGCCTTGGTCAGCTGCGGAAACCAGGCTGCGGCGTATTGGCGCGAGGCGACCACTTCAATTGCTACCAGGCTGGAAAACGCGATCAGCGTGATAAAACCCATCAGGTACCCGAGCAGCGGACCGTGGGAATACACCGGGTAGCGCACCACGCCACCGGCGCGGGGCAGGGCGGCGCCGAGTTCGCAGTAGACAATGCCCAGCAGCAGCACGGCGAAACCACCGAGCAACCAGGAAAAAATTCCCGCCGGGCCTGCGATGGCAGACACGTGGCTGGCAGCGAACAACCAACCCGAACCGAAGATGGCCCCCAACCCGATAAAGGTGAGGTCCATCAGTGACAGCTGTTTCTTGAACTTGCCTTGGCCTGACATAGCGGCGCCTTCTTGTGAGTTATTGGATAGGCATGCAGTGGCGCTATCCTGAACCCACATGCCCGGCTGACGATTGATGTTTTATGCGGCGATGGATGACGAATTCAGCACAATTTGCCGCGCTCGACAGCGCTCGTTCCATGGCGCAATCTGCTGGCTGTCGACGAATAAAAGGGCAGATAAAGTCATGTTGCAGAGCGCGTTCGCGAGCCTTTTCCAGGGCAGCCGACCCCACAACATCGAGCAGCTATTGAGCGGGGTAGAGCAGTTGCTGCCGATGCTCGATGTACTGCCCAATGCCGCGATTTTCATCAAGGACATCGACGCCCGCTACGTGCTCGCCAACCGCACCCTGGTGCAACGCTGCGGCCTCAAGCACCTGCAACCGCTGCTGGGCAAGACCAGCGCCGAAGTGTTTCCCGCACAATTGGGCCCCGGCTATACCGAACAGGACCGTCGTGTGCTGAGGCAGGGCCTGGTGTTGGAAGATCAACTCGAATTGCACCTCTACGGCACCCGCGAACCCGGCTGGTGCCTGACCCACAAGTGGCCGCTGTACAACCAACTCGGCGCGATCATCGGCCTGGCCGGAATTTCGGTGGACTTGCAGTCTGCCAGCGAAACCCACCCGGCCTATCAGCGCCTGGCGGCGGTGGACGAACACATCCGCAGCCACTTCAACCGCCGCGTCACCCTGGGTGAATTGACTCGCATCGCCGGGATTTCCGTGGCGCAACTGGAGCGCTACTGCAAACGCGTGTTTCACCTCACGCCTCGGCAAATGATCCAGAAAGTCCGGCTTGAGCATGCCCGGCGGTTGTTGCATACCGAGCTGCCAATTACCGAGGTGGCGCTGCAATGCGGCTACACCGATCACAGCGCGTTTACCCGGCAGTTCAAATCTTCAACCGGGTTCACCCCGAGGCAGTACCGGCAAGCGACGCAAGGCGGCAGGCCAGATGAAAATCTAATGTGGGAGGGGGCTTGCCCCCGATAGCAGTGTGTCAGTCAGGCTATTTTTATCTGATCCACCGCCATCGGGGGCAAGCCCCCTCCCACATTTGGATGAAGCCAAGTCGATGCAACGAATGCCGCCCACGCCCCTCATATGCTTACACCGACCCTTTTCACCACGACAGGTACCGAGCTTATGACCGCGGCGAACAACGACCATGTGAACTGGCTGGTGCAACATTCCATGCTCCACGCAGCGCGGCAGCGGGCCAAGCTTTATTCGGGGCAAGGCCGCCTGTGGCAGCAGCCCTATGCACAGACCCGGCCGCGTGACGCTTCGGCCTTGTCGTCGGTGTGGTTCACGGCCTACCCCGCCTCGATTGTCACCCGCGAAGGCGGCACCGTGCTGGAGGCGCTGGGGGACGAAACCTTGTGGCATACCCTGTCCAAGATCGGCATCCAGGGCATTCACAACGGCCCGTTGAAGAAGTCCGGTGGCTTGTCTGGCACCGAGCACACCCCGACCATCGACGGCAATTTCGACCGCATCAGTTTCGACATCGATCCGCAACTGGGCACCGAGGCACAATTGCAGGCCTTGACGCGCATGGCTGCCGCGCACAATGCGGTGATCATCGACGATGTGATCCCGTCGCACACCGGCAAGGGCGCGGACTTTCGTCTGGCAGAAATGGCCTATGAGGACTATCCCGGCCTGTACCATATGGTCGAAATCCGCGAGGAAGACTGGCCGTTGCTGCCCGACGTGGCCGCCGGGCGCGATGCACACAACCTCAGCCCCTCCCAGGTAGACGCACTGCGTGACAAGCACTACATCGTCGGCCAATTGCAGCGGGTGATTTTCTTCGAGCCCGGCGTCAAAGAAACCGACTGGAGCGCCACCCCGGTGGTGCTCGGCGTGGATGGCAAGCCGCGGCGCTGGGTGTACCTGCATTACTTCAAGGAAGGCCAGCCGTCGCTCAACTGGCTCGACCCTTCGTTTGCTGCGCAGCAGATGATCATCGGTGATGCGCTGCACGCCATTGATGTGATGGGCGCGAAAATCCTGCGCCTGGATGCCAACGGCTTTCTCGGCGTGGAGCGCAAGCTCGATGGCACGGCCTGGTCCGAAAGCCATCCGCTGTCGATCACCGGCAATCAGTTACTCGGCGGCGCCATTCGCAAGGCGGGCGGGTTCAGTTTTCAGGAACTCAACCTCACCGTGGACGACATCGCGTCGATGTCCCACGGCGGCGCTGACCTGTCTTATGACTTCATCACCCGGCCGGCCTACCAGCATGCATTGCTGATGGGCGATACCGAATTCCTGCGCCTGATGCTGCGCCAGATGCACAGCCTCGGCATCGACCCCGGCTCGCTGATTCACGCGCTGCAGAACCATGATGAACTGACCCTGGAGCTGGTGCATTTCTGGACGCTGCACGCCCATGACAGCTTCCTGTTCCAGGGCCAGACCTTCCCCGGCAACATCCTGCGCGAGCATATCCGCGAGCAGATGTATGAACGCCTCACCGGCGAACATGCGCCGTATAACCTCAAATTCGTCACCAACGGCGTGTCCTGCACCACCGCCAGCATCATCACCGCAGCCCTGGGTATCCGTGACCTGGAGGCGATCACTTCGGCGGATATACAGCAGGTTCGCCAGATCCACTTGCTACTGGTGATGTACAACGCCATGCAACCTGGGGTGTTTGCCTTGTCCGGCTGGGACCTGGTGGGCGCGCTGCCGTTGGCGGCCGAAGAGGTGGCGCATTTGATGGCCGATGGCGACACCCGCTGGATCCATCGTGGCGCTTATGATCTGGTAGACCTGAACCCCGACGCCGAACTGTCGGCGGGGCAAATGCCGCGCTCAAAAAGCCTGTATGGCAGTCTGAACAGCCAGCTGCAGGACCCGGACTCCTTTGCCTCCCAACTGCAAAAAATCCTCGCCGTACGCCGCGCCTACGACATCGCCGCCAGCCGCCAGATCCTGGTGCCGGACGTCGAGCATCCCGGCTTGCTGATCATGGTCCACGAACTGCCGGCGGGTAAGGGCACTCAAATCACTGCGCTGAACTTTGGCGCCACGCCGATCACCGAAACCCTGCACCTGCCCAACATCGCACCGGGGCCGGTGGTGGATATCATCAATGAGCGGGTGGAAGGCGATTTGACAGAGGAGGGTGCGTTCACGATCACGCTGGACGCGTATGAAGGGTTGGCGTTGCGGGTGGTGAGCAGCACGCCGATGTAAAGGGATATTGGCCCGGCGTAGGAGCGAGCAAGCTCGCTCCTACATGGCAAGCCGTGCCACGCGATCAGTGGTGCTTGTTCTTGTGCTTATGCTTGTTGCCTTTGTGCTTGGCACCGCCTGAACGATGGCCGCTCTCGTCATCGGCCAGGTTATTACCCAACCCACCACCGGCCTCCACCACACACGCCGGCGCCGATTGTCGAGCCGGTGGTACCGCCCTGGCGATCACCAATCAGCGAACAGCCTGCCGAGCCCACACCGCCGCCAAGCGCAGCGACGGCCGCGTTTCCATATAGCGCAACCCCCACCCCCACGCCCGCCCCCCCCACCCACACCACCACGCCCCACCCCACCCCCACCACCAGCACCGACCACACCCACCCC
>NZ_MPBM01000054.1:0-41700 GCF_001907715.1 Pseudomonas sp. BTN1
TCTCGTAGATCTGGATAACCGAAATGCCATAAGTAAGCAACACCTCTTGCCCCACCACTCGGCACCTCGCCTAGGCTCGGTGTGCCCGTAATCCGCCAGTGATTTGGGGGGCCGCCGCCACGCGCCATCCATGGCGCGGGGCGGCTAAACCGGCATCCCTGCCGGTTTACCCCCCAAATCCCTGTCGAATTCCGGCCAGCGTGGTTTGATGGGGCGCCTAAGATCAAAAGCAGATCAAGAGCAAGATCAAGATCAAAAGCGGCTCGCTTCGCATCGTGGTTACCATCAACGCCGTGACGCTTGGCGTTCGGTCTTGCATCCAGTCCATTTCAACAGCGTTTCAACGCATATATCCATGGAACGCTGCTGCGTCTGCTCATACAACTGCAGCTCATCAATCGTGCTGCGCCCCAGCGCCTGCTCGAAGGCTGCCCGGTTGGAGTTGCCCGCGTAGTGACTCTGCGCCCCATCCCCCAGGTTTGACTGGAAGATTCCCGCCGCACTGACCGGCAGAAAATCCTCGTACACCAGCGGTTCCACCGCCACATGACCGGCGTTGACCAGCGTCTGCAACGTGCGTGGCTGGTCTACCTGGCCGCGTGCCGCCAAGCCCTTGTCGGTGACGAAGTAGCGAAAATACGCCAAGCCCTGCTCACGCATTTGCGGGTAGTTATCGGGGAAGGCATGGAAGTGCTGTTCCATCAATTGCACATAGCGTTCGGCGTTGGCTTCATTGGGGAATGTGCCGAGTTCGTCGCGGGCGGCGTTCAGCAGTTGGTCGTACAGGGCGCGACCTTTAGGCGTAAGCGCGACACCGCGTTGTTCGATTTCGCCGAAGCGCGCGCTGTGGCTGCCGTGGGCATCGGTGAAGGCGATGGGTTCGTCCAAGGCCTTGAAGCTGGTCTGGCGTAGCAGGATCGGGCACTGGCGCCGAGGTGGGCCTTCGATCACGGCTTTGGGGGTAATGCCTTTGCCAGGCATCGCCGCCTGCACCTGGTCGATGTCCAGGGTGCGTGGGGTGAGGTGGTTGATGTGCGGGCCTTTGAACGCGACGACGTCGGCGATCAGGCGGTGCTGGTCGCTCAGTTGCTGATATTGGGCGCCGGTGACCGTGGCAGTGTGGTGCCAGCGGAACGTCTCCAGGGCCTGGCGGATAAAGGCCTCGGCATCGCTGGCATTCAAGCCGCCTTGGGTCTCTGCCTGGTCGATCAATGCCAACGCCTCGGCGGTAAAGATCGAGCGTTTGGCCAGGGCGCTTTCGGCGAAGGCACGCAGGTCGGGGTTTTCGATCAGTTCCAGGCGCAGCAATGAGGTGAACACGCGAAACGGGCTGGTTTGCAGCGCATGTTCATGCACGGCGCGAAAGGCGGTGGAGTGAACAGGCACGCCAGCGGGGGTGAGGTCGTAGTAGCCCACCGGTTGCATGCCCATCACCGCGAATAAACGGCTGATGGTTGCCAGTTCCGCCGCGGTGCCCAGGCGGATGGCGCCGTGGCGTTCCATGTCCAGGCGCTGGATTTCGCCGGTACGTTGCAGTTGATGCGCCAGGCCCGGTTCGCTGTCGAGCACGCGGGCATTGGTCTGGGCCACCAGCTCAAGCAGCGCGCCGTACAAGGGCACTTCATCTCGATACATGTCGGACATGGCCTTGGAAAAGCCCTTGCGGATCTCGTCGGGGCTGACATGGGCGGTGGCGTGCATAGAAAAATTCCTGATGACTGGAGCGATGATCGTGGCCTTTGCCCGATTTTGTTGAGCGGCCGGCCGGCTTGCAAACGAAGATTCCTCTGGACTTCATTCTGCAAATGAATGAGTTGACCTTGCGTCCAAGTCTTCATGTGCATGCGGGCGTCATTGCGCTCTACACTGCGCCTCACTGTGTAGGTGAAGGAGGACCCGATGACGGCCAAACCCGCAACCAACCTGCTGGGCACCATTGAAGGCCAGCGCCTGGCAACGCAACACGCCGAACGTTGGCGCGAGTGGGGGCCGTACCTGAGTGAACGCCAGTGGGGCACGGTGCGCGAAGACTACAGCGCCGACGGTGACGCCTGGGCCTACTTCCCTCATGAACACGCTCGCAGCCGCGCCTATCGATGGGGCGAGGACGGGTTGGCCGGTTTCAGTGACAAGGCCCAACGCTGGTGCCTGGGCCTGGCGCTGTGGAACGAGCGCGATGCAATCCTCAAGGAGCGTCTGTTCGGCCTCGACAACGCCGAAGGCAACCATGGTGAAGACGTCAAGGAGCTGTACTTTTTCGTCGATGGCGTACCGAGCCATGCCTACATGCGCATGCTCTACAAATACCCCCATGCGGCGTTTCCCTACGCCGACCTGATCGCCGAAAACGCCCGTCGTGGGCTGGATGATGCCGAGTATGAAATCCTTGATACCGGTGTGTTTGCAGATAACCATTACTGCGATGTCAGTGTCGAATACGCCAAGCATCAACCCGACGATATTTTCATGCGCGTCACCGTGCATAACCGTTCGGACCAACCCACACGCCTGCAGGTGCTGCCCCAGCTCTGGGCGCGTAATGACTGGAGCTGGACCTTCGATGCACCCAAGCCCAGCTTGAGGCTGGACGGCGAGCGGATTCTGGCGCTTCATCATGAACTCGATGATCGCCACCTCAGTGCCTGGGGCCAGGACGGGTTGCAGTGGCTGTTCTGCGAAAACCAAACCAATCGGCCCAAACTGGACGGGCAACCGGCGCCGGGGCCATTCAAGGATGGCATTAACGATTACGTGGTGGGCGCGGTTGAGTCGGCCGTTCGCCGGGACGCCGGTACCAAGGTGGCCGCGCATTTCACCCTTGAGCTGGCAGGCCAGGAAAGCAAAACCCTTTACCTGCGTTTTGCGCCGGTGGGCGCGCCCGGTGTCAATGCGCGCAAACTGTTCGAACAGCGCCGCCAGGAGGCCGATGACTTCTACTCGGTGTTGCAACAGGGCCTTGCCGATGACGATGCGCGCACTGTACAACGCCAGGCCCTGGCCGGCCTGCTGTGGTCCAAGCAGCTGTACTATTTCGACGTGAACCAGTGGCTTGACGGCGACCCGGCCCAGCCCGCGCCACCGCCCGAGCGCCTGCATATCCGCAATACTCATTGGCGGCACCTGTGCAACTTCGACATCCTGTCGATGCCAGACACCTGGGAATACCCGTGGTACGCCTCCTGGGATCAAGGCTTCCAGGCGGTGGCCATCGCGCTGATCGACCCTGGTTACGCCAAGCAACAGTTGTTGTTGCTGGTAAAGGACCGCTTCATGCACCCCAACGGCCAATTGCCGGCCTACGAATGGCGCTTTGACGACGCCAACCCGCCCGTGCATGCCTGGGCCAGCTGGCGCGTATATCAGCAGGACAAGGCGCTGACCGGCGTGGGCGATATGGATTTCCTGGAGCGGATCTTTCACAAGCTGCTGTTGAATTTTTCTTGGTGGGTCAACCGCAAGGACGCCGAGGGCCGCAACCTGTTCCAGGGCGGTTTTCTGGGCCTGGACAATATCGCCTTGTTCGACCGCTCGGCCCCGTTGCCGACGGGTTACCAGTTGGACCAGGCCGACGGCACCGCCTGGGTGGCGGCCTATGCCCTGGACCTGATGCGCATCGGCCTGGAGTTGGCCAAGCGTAATGGGGTGTACGTGGATATTGCTGTGAAGTTTTTCGAGCATTTCCTCTACATCGCCGGCGCTATTAACCGCGTCGATGACAGCGCCGAAGGCTTGTGGGATGAGCAGGACCAGTTTTTCTATGACGTGCTGCACCGCCCTGATGGCCAGAGCGAGCCGGTGCGCCTGCGCTCCATCGTCGGGTTAATGCCGCTGTTCGCGGTG
This sequence comes from Pseudomonas sp. BTN1, assembly GCF_001907715.1. Taxonomy (NCBI): domain Bacteria; kingdom Pseudomonadati; phylum Pseudomonadota; class Gammaproteobacteria; order Pseudomonadales; family Pseudomonadaceae; genus Pseudomonas; species Pseudomonas sp. BTN1. The sequence goes on from NZ_MPBM01000054.1 coordinate 3,841, forward strand.
CTGGTGCTGGAGCAGCGCGAGCATGAAGGCTTGGAGGGCTTGCGCGAGCGCCTGCTGGGCTTTATGCATCATCGGCCGGACCTGGCCAAGCTGGTTTCGCGCTGGACCGAACCGGGGCAGGGCAACCGCCTGTTGCTGGCGCTGCTGCGCGGTGAACGCACCAAGGATTTGCTGCGGCGCATGCTGGATGATCAGGAGTTCTTGTCGGCCTTTGGCGTGCGCGCCCTGTCCAAGGCGTTCGCCGAGCAGCCCCTGGCGTTGAAGATGAATGGCGACACCTTGTGTGCCAGTTACCAGCCCGGTGAGTCCGACTCACGCTTGTACGGTGGCAACTCCAATTGGCGCGGGCCACTGTGGATGCCGGTCAATTACATGCTGATTGAATCGTTGCGCGAGTTTCACCGCTACTACGCCGATAACTTTTCCGTGGAGTACCCGGCGGGCAGTGGGTATCTGGCGTCTCTGGAGGAGGTGGCTGACAGCCTCAGCGAGCGGCTGACGCGGTTGTTTCTAAGAGATGAAAACGGGGTGCGGCCGTCGATGGCGGGCTATGCACAGTTGCAGGAGGACCCGGCCAGTCGTGACCTGGTGTTGTTCCATGAGTATTTTCATGGAGAGACAGGGCGAGGGCTGGGGGCTTCACACCAGACCGGGTGGAGCGCGTTGGTGGCGTTACTGTTACAACCAAAACCCTGAGCAATCCACAAACCAAATGTGGGAGCGGGCTTGCTCGCGAATGCGGTGGTTCAGTGCCTGATGCATTTAGCTGACACTGCGCATTCGCGAGCAAGCCCGCTCCCACAGAGATTCAGGGTTACCCGTGAATCAGGAAGGGAACAGCTCGCTCAGCTTCATCGCCAGCATCATGTCGCCTTCGGTGCGCAGCTTGCCGCCCATGAACGCCTGCATGCCGTCGGTGGAGCCGTCGACGATGCCTTCCAGGGTCTCGCTGTCCATCACCAGGGTGACCTGAGCGTCAGGGTTTTCGCCTTCTTTGAGTTCGCAGGTCTTGTCCTTGACCACCAGCGAGAAATTCTTGGTGTCGTCGATACGGAAACCGAACACCAGGTCCAAGCCTTCGGCAGCGCTTGGGTTGAATTTGGCTTTCATTGCTTCTACGGCTTTAGCTACGTCAGTCATGGTTTCGATCCTTAAGGGTAGAGTCCAGTGACCTTGGGGTCACGGTTGGCCACAGTTCATCGGAAAGTGATGAGCTGCGGCGCCTTCAACAGTTGCAAGTGGGCGTGACTGTTGAAGGAAGCCAGTGCCACCTCGCGACCACGGAACTTGAGTTGGTTGAGCGAGGTGTTAACAATTTGCCAGTTCATTTCGAAGGCCTGGGCGGCAGGCATTCGGGTAATCAGGTGAAGCAGGGCGGTGATGGTGCCGCCGGAGGTGAATACGGCGATTTTGTCGGTGTGGTTCGCGGCTTCCAGGATGCGCTGCAAGCCACCCTGAACCCGCTCGACAAACCCCAGCCAGCTTTCCAGCCCTGGTGGGTCATAGGTGCCGGCCAGCCAGCGCTCGATGATCAGGGCGAAAATGCGTTGGAACTCGCTGCGGTTCTGCGGGCCGTTGCGCAGGATGTGCACGGCATCCGGTTCACTGCTGAGCAGGTCGGGCAACAGGCCGCGAATGATCGCTTCGCCGTCGAACTCGTTGAACGCGCTATCTGTTTCCAGCGCCGGAACCGGCAAGCCCAAGGCGCTGTACTGATCGAACGTGGCGCTGGCAGTGTGCTGCTGGCGACGCAGGTCGCCGGCGATGCAGCGGTCAAACGCAATGCCCAGGTCTGCCAGGTGGCGACCGAGCACTTGCGCTTGTTCCACGCCAACGGGCGAGAGGACGTCATAGTCGTCTGCACCGAAGGAGGCCTGGCCATGTCGAATGAGATAAATGCTGCCCACGTCCGTTTTCCCGGTACGTTGAAAGTCTGGCGAGGTTATGAGGATGCCTGCGAGCTGTCAATGAAAAAACATACGCTTGTTTTAAAAGCGCGTTGGAGCCCGCCTGCTGGCGGTTTGATCACTGGCTCCTTCGCAGTGGCGTCGGTATGCTGGGGCCATCCGCGCCCGGCGCAGTGCATTTTTTAAGGAGACATATGGATTTTTTGGCCGAATACGCGAGCTTTCTGGCGAAGACCGTCACCCTGGTGGTCGCTATTCTGGTGGTACTGATCAGCTTTGCAGCACTGCGCAGCAAAGGTCGTCGTAAATCCGCCGGCCAATTGCAGGTCAGCAAGCTGAATGATTTTTACAAGGGCTTGCGCGAGCGTCTGGAGTCGAGCCTGCTCGACAAGGACCAGCTCAAGGCCCTGCGCAAGTCCGAAAGCAAAGCTGAAAAGAAAAAAGACAAGAAGAAGCCCGAGCCCAAGCCGAGGGTATTCGTGCTGGATTTCGACGGTGACATCAAGGCCTCGGCCACCGAAAGCCTGCGCCATGAAATCACCGCACTGCTGAGCCTGGCCACGCCCAAGGATGAAGTGGTGCTGCGCCTGGAAAGCGGCGGCGGCATGGTGCACAGCTATGGCCTGGCCTCTTCGCAACTGGCGCGTATCCGCCAGGCCGGCGTGCCGTTGACCGTGTGCATCGACAAAGTGGCGGCCAGCGGCGGCTACATGATGGCCTGCATCGGCGAGAAGATCATCAGTGCACCCTTCGCCATCCTCGGTTCCATTGGCGTGGTGGCGCAGTTGCCCAACGTCAATCGCCTGCTTAAAAAGCACGACATCGACTTTGAAGTGCTGACCGCCGGTGAATACAAGCGCACGCTCACAGTGTTCGGCGAAAACACCGAGAAGGGCCGGGAGAAGTTCCAGGAGGACCTGGACATCACCCACCAGCTGTTCAAGAACTTCGTCTCGCGTTACCGCCCGCAGTTGGCGATTGACGAGGTGGCCACCGGTGAAGTGTGGTTGGGCGTCGCTGCCCTCGACAAGCAGCTGGTCGATGAGCTGCAAACCAGCGACGAATACCTGGCTACCAAGGCCAAGACCGCCGAAGTGTTCCACTTGCACTATGCCGAGCGTAAGAGCCTGCAAGAGCGCGTGGGCCTGGCGGCCAGCGGTTCGGTGGACCGGGTGCTGTTGACCTGGTGGAGCCGCTTGACCCAGCAGCGGTTCTGGTAAGCCAGTACTGAAAACCAGGTAATCCCTTGTGGGAGCGGGCTTGCTCGCGAATGCGGTATATCAGTCAATAGATTTGCTGGCTGACACTCCGCATTCGCGAGCAAGCCCGCTCCCACATTGGTTTTCGGTCATGTCAGGTTAAGCGGGGTTTAATCGAGTCCGCCAACTGCGTAAGGATCAGGCAGCACGACACGGCCCCGGCATCCAGAACGCCGAGGGAGCGCTCACCCAAACGACTGGCCCGGCCAATCTTGGCCACCAGGTCCTTGGTCGAATCCCGCCCTTGGGAGGCGGCCGTTTTCATCGCATCGAGCGCATCGCTGAAAGAACGCCCCGACGCCTGCGCCCGTTCAAAGGCTTCTACCGCCGGAATCAATGTATCCATCAAGCACTTGTCGCCCACGCCCGCTTCGGTGATGTCCTGCAGCGAGGTCAAGCCGCCGCGCAGCAGGCGGGCGAAGGTGGCGGCGTCGATGTCTTCACTGCCGCGCACTTCGTCGGCCATGCCGATAAACAGGCTGCCATACAAGGGCCCCATGGAGCCGCCGATGCCTTCCATCAGGCTCAGGGTCAGTTCATCCAGAGCTTCGGCCAGGGTCAGTTGGCGGCCTTCGATCGTGCGGCCGCAATGGGCAAAGCCCTTGGCCATGTTTATGCCATGGTCGCCATCGCCTATAGCGCCGTCGACTTCGCTGAGGTACTCCCGGTTGGCCACGATCACGCTGACCAGGTCGGCGACGATGGCGCTGCCATCATGGGTGGAAAAATGCTGGCTCATGGTTCACTCCGCCTGGGTCATGCCGATGGAGCGGCAGGGTTGGTCGATCAGGGTTTTCAGCTCGGCGTCGAGGCCGAGCAGGGTCAAGGTCACGCCCATCATCTCCAGGGAAGTGAAGTAGTTGCCCACGTAGCAACGGTGAATCTTCAAACCTTTGGCCTTGAGCTGTTTTTCCACCTCGGCGTAGAAAATATACAACTCCATCACCGGGGTGGCGCCCAGGCCTGAGACCAACACCACCACGCTGTCGTCCTGGCTGAAATCGCGGTCGGCGAGGATCGGCGCCAGCATGCGCTTGGCCATGGCGGCGGCCGGTTCAATCGGGATGACTTCGATGCCCGGCTCGCCATGATGGCCAATACCTAATTCCATCTGCCCGTCGGGAATCTGGAAGTTCGGCTTGCCCACCGCGGCGATGGTGCAGGGCGTAAGGCCGATACCAATCGAGCGGCAGTGGTCGACGGTTTTCTGCGCCACCCGAATCACGCCGTCCAGGTCGTAATGCTGGGCAGCGGCGGCACCGCCGATCTTCCACATGAAGATCTCCCCGGCTACACCGCGACGCTTGGCGATGTCGGCCTTGGGCGCGGACGCCACGTCGTCGTTGGCGACCACCGTGCGGATGCGCATGTCTTTGCTGGCGGCCATTTTCATCGCCAGCTTCACGTTCATGTTGTCGCCCGCGTAGTTGCCATACAGGCAGGCAACGCCAGCACCATGGTCGGCAGCGCGGAAGGCGTCGAAAAAGCTTTTGGCGGTGGGCGAGGAAAAAATCTCGCCAACGGCCACCGCATCCACCAGGCCTGGGCCAACATAACCGAGGAACGCCGGCTCATGCCCGGAGCCGCCGCCGGTGACAATGCCAACGCGGCCCTGGGCTGAGGGCTTGGCCTTGACGATGACCCGTGGGTTGCTTTCGTACTGGCGCAGCTCGGGGTGCGCGACCAGGATGCCGCGCAGCATGTCTTCGACCACTTGGTCGGGATCGTTGATGACTCGATTCATAACGCGGGTTCCTGTGTTCTTGTTCTAAGGGGCGGCACTATTCCACTGTGGGAGCTGGCTTGCCTGCGATGGCGGTGTGTCAGCTGGGGATTTTTTACTGATGCACCGTCATCGCAGGCAAGCCAGCTCCCACAGGGTTTTGTGTTGTTACTCAGATCAGGGTTCGAGCACAACCTTGAGCGATTTATCGCCGCGCTCCATCACTGCAAACGCTTCCTTGAAATCCGCCAGCGCAAACTTGTGGGTCACCACGTCGCGCATGTCGATCTTGCGGTTGCCGATAAAGTCGATGGCCCTTGGGTACATATACGGTCCCAGGTGTGAGCCGAGGATATCCAGCTCCTTGCGATCGCCAATGATCGACCAGTCCACCGTGGCCTCGTCATTGAACACGCTGAATTCGACAAAGCGTCCCAGCTTGCGCAGCATCGCCAGGCCCTGGTTCACCGCCTTGTGGTGCCCGGTGGCTTCGATATAAATGTCGCAGCCGTAGCCATCGGTGATTTCGCGGATTTTCGCCAGCACATCCACCTCGGCCGGGTTCCACACTTCATCGGCGCCCAGGCGCAGGGCGAGGGCGGCGCGTTCGGGTTTCATGTCCAGCACAATGAGTTTTTTCGGGTTGCGCAACCGCACCGCGCCGATGATGCCCAGGCCCAGGGTGCCAGCGCCGGCGACCACCACGATGTCGTCATGGTCGACATTGGCGCGTTCCGCCGCGTGCAGCGAGCAGGCCAGCGGCTCGATCAGGATCGCTTCATCGGGGGCGATGGATTCCGGTACTTTGTGGATGATGCCTTCCTTGGTGAAGATCATGTATTGGGCCATGGCGCCCTGCACATTGTTCTGGAAGCCATACAGGTCGTGCTTCTGGCACATCCAGTACTGGCCGTGGTTGCAAAAGCGGCAGCCCCAGCACGGCACGATCTGCTCGGAGATCACCCGGTCGCCCACGGCCACGCCGCGCTTCTCGGCGCCTGGGCCAAGGGCGACCACGCGGCACACGAACTCATGCCCGGGGATCATCGGTGGCTTCACGTAGCGCGGTTGTTCGGCATCGCCCCAGAACGACGGCGCGCCGCGATAGGTCTTGATATCGCCCATGCAAATGCCGCACAGCTCGACTTTGGTCAGGATCTCGTCGGGGCCGGGGGTGGGCACGTCGACGGTTTCCAGGCGGTAGTCTTCCGGGCCGTGGCAGACCACAGCCTGCATGGTTTTCGGGATGCTCGGGGCGAGTTGTTCAGGTGTGCGTTCGGTGACAGTGGACATGACAAAACCTCACGACATAACGATGAATTACTGAATGCTGTAACCGCCGTCGATCACCATGTTGGCGCCGGTGATCATCTGCGCGGCATCGCTGAGCAGGTACAGCGCCAGCCCGGCGATTTCTTCCGGCTGGGCAAAGCGACCTGCCGGGATCTGCAATTTGGCCCGCTCACCCACCTCGCCGGCCCAGGCTTTTTTACCCAGGGCGGTTTCGACGATGGTGGGGGAGATAGCATTGACGTTCACCTGCGGCGCCCACTCCATGGCCAATACTTTGGTCATGCCGACGATGGCGGCTTTGCTGGCGCAGTAGGCGACGTGACGGTCCAGGCCAATCACGGCGGCCTGGGACGCCAGGTTGACGATGCGCCCGCTGCCCTGGGCGATCATGTGCCTGGCGCAGGCCTGAGCCATGAAAAAGCTGGCCTTGAGGTTGATGTCCAGGGTGGTGTCCCAGGCGCTTTCGCTGACGTCGATGGCCTTGTCCAGCAGCACCACGCCTGCGCTGTTGATCAGGTAATCCAGGCGCTGGAAATGTGCGAACACCTTGTCGACGGTCGGTTGTATCTGGTCGATCCTCCCGAGGTCGACGGCAATGCCCAGGTGCCCGGCACCCAGGCTGGCGGCCACCTCGACCACGGCCGGGTCGCGGTCCAGCAGCGCCACCCTTGCGCCGCGTTCCGCCAGCAAGGTGGCGCAGGCCAGGCCGATGCCGGCGGCGCCACCGGTGATCACCGCGCAACGGCCGCTGAGGTCGAAGGCTTGGTTCCAGAAACCAGACATGAATGACTCCTCGTTCCCACGCTCTGCGGGGGAATGCCGCGTGGAACGCTCTGCGTTCCGATGTTAAGTGACGCGCAGCGTCACGGGATGCGTTCCCACGCGGAGCGTGGGAACGATCAAACTACTTACCGCCGCTGACTTGCTTGTACAGCGCATCCGCATTGGCATTGGTCACCGGCACCCAGGGCAGGATGTAGTTCTTGGCTGTGCCGTCGGCCCATTTCACGTCCTTGGCGTAGCGCTCCCAGATCACCGATTGCGGCTTGTAGTCCTCGCCTGCCAGGGCGCGCAGGGCCACGTCCAGTGCGCCTTGGGATTGGGCCTGGGCATCCTGGAGGAAGGTGGTGACTTCGTCCTTTTTCGCCGCCTGGATCGCATCCGGCATGCCGTCGATAGAGGTAACGGGCACATCCTTGGCGGTGAGGCCATGGGACTTCAAGGCCTGCACGGCGCCCAGGGCCATGTCGTCGTTCTGGGCGATCACGCCATTGATGCCCTTGGGGTGGGCGTTGAGCCAGTCTTCGGTGAGGGTCATGGCCTGGGCGCGGTCCCAGTTGGCGGTTTTCTTTTCGATGATCTTGATGTCCGGGTGTTTGCCCAGCACTTCCAGCTCGCCTTTTTCCCGGTCGATCTGCGCCGACTGGCCAATCGGGCCTTGGATGATCACCACGTTGCCCTTGCCGTTGAGCTTGTCGACCATGGCCTGGGCCTGCAGGCGGCCGCCTTCCACGTCGTCGTTACCCACATACGGCACGCTGGCATCGGCTACTTTCGTATTGGAGGCGATGACCACCACGTCGTTGCTCATGGCGGCCTTGACGGTGCCGACGCCGGCCTTGGTATCAATCGGCACGAACAGAATCGCGTCGTAGCGTTGGGTCACCATATTTTCGATCTGGTTGTTCTGGGTCAGGGCGTCGTAGTTGCCGTCGAACACGGTCAACTGCACGGTGCCATCCTTGACGGCCGGATGCTCCTTGAGCTCACGAACCCAGTTCTGCATGAACTGCCCCTTGAGGCCATAGACGGCTGCGCCGATCTTGTAGGTCTTGCCGTCGGCGGCCAGGGCGATACTGCTGGCGAGCAGGGAGAGGGCCGCCGCGGCGGCCAGGGTGGTACCCAGTTTCATAAGTAGAACTCCGGTTATTGTTATGGGTCGTTCTTCAGCGTTTCTTCTTGCGCCACACGTCGATCAGTACTGCGAACACAATGATCAGGCCCTTGGCGACCTGCTGGTAATAGGAGGACACGCCGAGCAGGTTCAGGCCGTTGTTGATCACGCCGATCAACAGGGCCCCGAACAAGGTGCCGACAATGCTGCCGGTACCGCCCGACAGGCTGGTGCCGCCGATCACCACCGCGGCAATCGCGTCCAGCTCATAGGAAACCCCGGCCTGGGGCAGGGCAGAGGTGGTGCGTGCCGACAGCACCACGCCGGCCAGCCCGGCGAGCAGGCCCGAGACCACGTACACCGAGAACATCACCTTGCGCACGCCAATGCCGGAGGTGCGTGCGCTTTTTTCATTGCCGCCCACCGCATACACATAACGGCCGTAGGTGGTGTAGCGCAGCACCATCCAGAAAATAAGCGCGACCACGGCGAAGATGATGATCGGCACGCCCACCGGGCCGACCTTGCCGATGCCCAGGGCCAGGTAGGCGTCGGGCAGGTCGGTGATCGGGCTGCCGTCGTTGAGAATAAAGGTCATGCCCCGCGCGATGCTGAGCATGCCGAGGGTGGCCACGAACGGCGGGATCGACAGGTTGGCGATCATGAAACCATTGACCACCCCGAGCATCGCGCCGGCAAACATCCCTGCGCTGACCGCCGCCAACAGGCCATAACCCTGGGTGGCGACCATGGCGCTGCACAACCCGGCGAACGCCAGGATCGACCCCACCGACAGGTCGATACCCTTGGTCAGGATCACATAGGTCATGCCCACGGCGAGAATGCCGTTGATGGAGGTCTGGCGCAGGATGTCCATCCAGTTGCGCCAGGTCATGAAGTACTCACTGGAAAACGCCATCACCACGCACAGCAGGATAAACACCAGCGGCAGGCCGAAGCGGTCGAGGGACAGGCGCAGGCGGTTGCGCGGCGCGGCGGTAACGGGGGCAACGATGGTTTTGGCATTCATGAGGCAAGACTCAGCAAGGCTTCCTGGGAAAGGGCGGTGTCGGTGCTGATAGTGACCAGCCGGCCGCCTTTGAAGACGGCGATGCGGTCGCTCAAGTGCAGCAGTTCCGGTGCTTCTGACGACACCACAATGGCTGCGCCACCGGCCCGCACAAACTGGTCGAGCAGGTGGTAGATCTCCTGTTTGGCGCCTTCGTCGATGCCGCGGGTGGGTTCATCGCAGAGCAGGCACACCGGTTCCGTGGACAGGCATTTGGCGAGCACCACCTTTTGCTGGTTGCCGCCGCTCATGGACGCCACCGGCAGCTCCAGGGAACTGGTCTTGATCTGCAGGCGCTTGACCATCTCCTCGGCCAGTTGCGCCTCTTTGCGTGCGTTGATCAGCGACCAACTCGACAAGCGCTTATAGGCCGACAGTGCAATGTTCGACAGGATGCTGCCGGTCAGCACCAGGCCGCTGTCCTTGCGGTCTTCGGTGACCAGCGACATGCCGGCGTCGATGGTCGCCTTGGGCTGCCCGATGGGCATGGGCTTGCCTTGCAAGGTAACGCTGCCGGCATCCGCCACGGTCAGGCCGTAGATGCAATTGAGGAATTCACTGCGCCCGGAGCCCATCAACCCATAAATGCCGAGGATCTCGCCACGGCGCAGTTGCAGGCTGATGTCGTGGAACTCACCGTTGCGGCTCAGGTGGTCGACCTGCAGGCAGGTGCTGGCCGCGCATTCGCGGCCCACCTTGTGGTCGATGCGCGTCAGTTCCTGGCCGACAATGCCGCGCACCAGGTGGTCGCGGTCGATATCGGCCATGCGCCCGCTTTCCACAAAGGCGCCATCACGGAAGATGCTGTAGTCATCGGCGATCTGCGCCAGTTCGCTCAGTCGATGGGACACGTACACGATGCCGGCACCGCGTGCGGTAAGGCGGCGAATCGCCTTGAACAGGGTTTCGGCCTCGCGCTCGCCGATGGCCGAGGTGGGCTCGTCCATGATCATCACCTGGCAGTCATGGCTGAACGCCTTGGCGATTTCCACCAATTGCATCTGCGCCACGCTCAAGCGGTGCATGGGGCTGGTGGCGTCGACGTCGAACTCCAGGCTTTCGAGCAGTTCGCGGGTGCGGCGGTTGAGGGCCTTGCTGTCGACGATGCAACCGGCGCGGCGCGGTTCGCGGCCCAGCCAGATGTTTTCGGCGACGGTCATGTAGGGGATGGGTTCGAGCTCCTGGGTGATCATTGCGATCCCCGCGGCCAAGGCTTCACTCGGGCGATTGAACTGCACCGGTGCGCCGTTGAGCACAATGCTGCCGGCGTCACGCTGGGTGATGCCCATCAGGATGCTCAGGAAGGTCGACTTGCCGGCACCGTTGCCGCCGCACAGGGCGTGGACGCTGCCGGCGCGCAGAGAAAGGCGCCCGTCGCGCAGGGCTGGCACCCCGGCGTAAGCCTTGGCGACATGTTCAGCCTGGAGCAGTAATGGCGTGGCCATCGGCGTGTCCTCGTGCTGTGAATTCTTATTAGGTCGCACAGTCATGTTTCGCTGTGATCATATGTGTATCAAATGAAATTCTGATCAGTCAATCTCTTTCACTTAAAAGGTGTGATTCTCATCTTTGACGCGGTTATTGCCTTGGTATAGGGCTTTGACTGGCAGGTCAGTTAAATCTCGCTTGACAGTAAGGGGTGAATGCTTGCGAAATGAGTGAGAGATATTTCACTAAGTGATCATTTGATCAGTGGAGTTTGGCGCCATGAACACACCTTTCCCGGTGGCTATCGGATGTGATGAAGCGGGTTTTGAGCTCAAAGAGTTGTTGAAGCGCCATATCGAGGCGTTGGGGTACCCGGTCACCGACTTCGGTACGCATTCAACGGCGCCGGTGCTGTACCCGGACATCGCTCTGGCCGTGGCCACCGCCATCAATGCCGGGCAACAGCGCCTCGGCGTGCTGGTATGCGGCACCGGCATAGGCATGGCCATCTCGGCCAACAAAGTTCTGGGCATCCGTGCGGCCCAGGCTCATGACACCTACTCGGCGGAGCGGGCGCGCAAGAGCAACGATGCGCAAATCCTCTCCATCGGTGCGCGGGTCATCGGTGCGGAGTTGGCCAAAAGCATCGTCTGTGCGTTTTTGGCCTCGGAGTTCGAAGCGGCGCGGTCCGGGGCCAAGGTCGAGCGCATCAATGCGATCGAGCGCGATGGGCATCAGTAGTGGACGGCGCAGGGCAAGAGTCGGGAGAATGCGCCTTTGACGCCGAAACGGAAGCCCGTCCCCATGAGTGACAGTACCCAGCGCATGGCCAGTGATATCGATCAGATGACCGAAGTGGCGATGCTCTATTACCTTGAGAACGTCACTCAGGAGGCCATTGCCAAGCGTTTTGACCTGTCGCGGGCAAAAGTCAGCCGCCTGCTCAAGCGCGCGCGCGATGAAGGGATTGTCGAGGTGCGCGTGCTGCAGCACCCGGCAATGAACAACGAGCTGGAACGGGCACTGGTGGAGCGCTTCAAGCTCGACCGCGCCTTGATCGCGGTCGACCACAGCGACCCCGACACCCAGCGCTCGGCGGTCGCCAGCCTGGTGGCCAACTACCTCAACAAGACCCTGGGCGACGGCATGATCGTTGCGGTGGGCATGGGGCGTAACGTCGGCGCGGTGGCCGATAACGTGTTTCTGCCGGTGACCCGCAACTGCACCTTCGTGTGTGCCATCGGCGGTTCGCTCAAGGCCGGTGAATACATGAACCCTGACCACATCTGCCGGCGTCTGGCCCTGCGCTTTGGGGGCGAAAGTGAAAGCCTCTACGCCCCAGCGCTGGTGGCCAACCCCGAGCTGCGCGGGGTGCTGATCAACAACGACACGGTGCGCTCCACCCTTGACCGCGCACGCCGCGCTGACATTGCCTTGATCGGCATCGGCGACATGAGCGAGAACAGCAACATGGTGCGCATGGGCTGGTTCTCGCCCCAGGAAATCGCCCAGGCGCGCCTGTCTGGCACTGTGGGCGACATGATGGGCTATGACTTTATCGACATTCACGGCCAGCCGGCGGTCAACGCCATCCAGGGGCGCGTGATCGGGTTGACGGTGCAGGAGCTGTTTCGCATCCCGGATGTGGTGGCGATTGCCAGTGAGAACACCAAGGCGGCGGCGACCTTGGGGGCGTTGCGCTCGGGAGTGATCAATACGCTGGCGACCACCGTCACCAATGCGCACACCATCCTGGCGCTGGACGATGCCACTCGTAAAACCTGATACAGATCGTTCCCACGCTCCAGCGTGGGAACGCATCCTGTGACGCTCCGCGTCACCCTTGCGCGGGTGGGACGCGGAGCGTCAAAGGCGGCATTCCCACGCGGAGCGTGGGAACGATCAACACCGAGGTGCCTGCATCGCAGGCAAGCCAGCTCCCACAAGTATTGGTGTGCTTCTGATAGGGGCTACAGGTTTTGTAATAGTTTTGCGCTGTAGGAAATTTGTATTTCAAATGTAGGATTCAAGTCCTTTTGTCATTTCAGGACTTGCATGAACACCCTCTCGGAGCCTCCCAGTCGTCTTTCCCCAAGACAACCGCTGTCGCTGTTCCCGCTGAAGCACCCCGTATTCCGTCAACTAATCTTGTCTCGGTCGTATGACCGCACTTTGCCGTGCCCGGCGTTCTGAACACTTTAAAGACAGAGAATTTATAAATGGAATGGTTAGCGGATCCTACGGCCTGGCTCGGCCTTGCGACCTTGATTGTGCTGGAACTGGTGCTGGGTATCGACAACCTGGTGTTTATCGCGATCCTGGCGGACAAGCTGCCACCGGAGCAGCGTGACCGTGCACGTTTGATCGGTTTATCCCTGGCGCTGCTGATGCGCCTGGGCCTGTTGGCGAGTATTTCCTGGTTGGTGACCCTGACCCAGCCGCTGTTCGAGGTGTTCGACAAGAGCTTCTCGGGCCGTGACCTGATCATGCTGTTCGGCGGTATATTCCTGCTGTTCAAGGCCACCATGGAATTGCATGAGCGCCTTGAAGGCCATGTGGCGCAGCACAAGGGCAATGTGGCTTACGCGATGTTCTGGCCGATCGTCGCGCAAATCGTGGTGCTGGATGCGGTGTTCTCCCTCGATGCGGTGATTACCGCCGTGGGCATGGTCGACGAGCTGGCGGTGATGATGATCGCCGTGATCGTGTCCATCGGCCTGATGATCGTGGCGAGCAAGCCGCTGACCCGTTTCGTCAATGCGCACCCCACCGTGATCATGCTGTGCCTGGGCTTCCTGATGATGATCGGTTTCGCCCTGACCGCCGAAGGCCTGGGTTTCCATATTCCCAAGGGCTACCTGTACGCGGCCATTGGCTTCTCGATTCTGATCGAGGTGTTCAACCAGATCGCCCGAGCCCGTCGCAAGAAATCGGCGCAGGGCGTGTTGCCGGTGCGTGAGCGTACCGCCCATGCGGTGATGCGCTTGTTGGGCGGCCGCAGCCTGGCGGTGGAAGAAGTGGGTGAAGACGTGGCTGACCTGCTGGGCGAGCCGGATGCTGCGCAGGGTCCGCTGTTTGACCGGCGCGAACGGGTGATGATCAGCGGTGTGCTGCAACTGGCCGAGCGGCCGATTCGCACCCTGATGACCCCAAGGGCCAAGGTTGACTGTATCGACCTGGCGGACGACCCCGAGACGACGCGTCTGAAACTGATGCACTCGTCCTACTCGCGTCTGCCGTTGATCCGTAACGGTGCAGTGGATGAGCCTTTGGGCTTTGTGCACAAGAAAGAGCTGCTCAAGGAATACCTCGCTGGCAACGAGCCGAACCTTGCGCACTTGGCGCGTCGGGCGATCAACCTGCTGGAAAGCTTTTCGATCCTCAACGCCCTGGAGCAGATGCGCCAGGAGTCTACCCACATCGCTTTCGTGATCAACGAATTCGGCGACTTCATGGGTGTATTGAGCATGACGGATATTCTGGAATCCATCGCCGGTGAATTGCCCGATGCCAGCGAAATCGAAGGGCCGGACATAGTCGAGGACGGCGATGGTTTCCGTGCCAATGGTGCCTTGAACCTCAACCTGCTGCGTCAGCGAACGGGCTTCAAGGCTGCGGCTACCGAGGACTATCAAACCTTGGCGGGGTTGCTGATGAGCCTGCTCGACCGCCTGCCGGCGGTGGGCGATAGCCTGGAGCATGAAGGCTGGCGTTTGACCGTGGCTGAAGTGGAAGAGCGCCGGGTGACGCAAGTGCACTTGCGCCCTTGCTCAGGTCATAACGGCTGAAGATGTCTTTTACGCACTGCTCTTGTTCTTCAACGGGGCCGAAGCCTTTGAGCCGTTCTACCACGGCCCCCTTCAGGTAGATCAGCAGCGTCGGGGTGCCCGTCACGTCAGGGTGCCTCGGCGTATGGGCGCAGTCGAGTAACAGGTTGACTATCCAGGGATGCTTCCACGCGGTCTGTTCGAATAAGTGGCATGCCTGCGCGCAAGCGGGGCAGTGCTCTGAAAAAAAAAGAATAAACACCGGGCGCGGTGTGTTCAGTACCCGATTGAACCCTTGGGCGCTGGAAATTCTGCGCGTGGCGACTCCCATGTTGATCCTCCTGCCTGCCGTGTTGGTTTTTGCTCACGCTAGGCCGGAGGGTCGTCACCGTCTACTGTCAACCTTCACAGGTGCGCGTCACTTGCACTCGACCCGTCTAGGTGCGCTGTAACACCGTTGTGGGGCGTTGCGTAGCACTGCCATGCGACGACGGCGCAACGCTGTTTATCTCTGCAATCGCTATCACGCTGATCCATAACGCATTTATTACCCCCATAGGTTTCCTCCAGCGTCTGTGGCACACTTTCTGCTGTCTATTCCGTTGTTACATACCAAGTTCCGGTATAGCGGAATACACAATCCCTGGAGTGCTTGTCATGCATCACCGACCTTCCGTATTCAAAGCGTGTGTTTTTCTCGTCGCTGCATCGGCTTCCTTCGCCAGCCTGGTGCAGGCGGCAGACAGCAAGCTCGATGATGTGCTCAAGCGTGGGCACTTGATCGTAGGTACAGGGAGTACCAATGCGCCGTGGCACTTCCAGGGAGCGGATGGCAAGTTGCAGGGATTTGATATCGACATCGGCCGCATCGTGGCCAAAGGCTTGTTCAATGACCCGAGCAAGGTGGAGTTTGTGGTGCAGTCGTCCGATGCACGTATTCCCAACCTGCTCACCGACAAGGTCGACATGAGCTGCCAGTTCATCACCGTCACCGCCAGCCGTGCGCAGCAGGTGGCCTTCACCCTGCCGTACTACCGGGAAGGCGTCGGCCTGCTGCTGCCCAACAACAGCAAGTACAAGGAAATCGAAGATCTCCAAGCCGCAGGTGATGACGTTACCGTGGCAGTGCTGCAAAACGTATACGCCGAAGAGTTGGTACACCAGGCGCTGCCCAAGGCCAAGGTCGACCAGTACGACAGTGTCGACTTGATGTACCAAGCCGTGAACTCAGGTCGCGCCGATGCCGCCGCCACCGATCAGTCCTCGGTCAAATACCTGATGGTGCAGAACCCTGGCCGCTACCGCAGCCCCACCTACGCCTGGAGCCCGCAAACCTACGCCTGCGCGGTCAAACGCGGCGACCAGGACTGGCTGAACTTCGTCAACACCGCGCTGCACGAAGCCATGACCGGTGTGGAGTTCCCCACCTACAAGGCCTCGTTCAAGCAGTGGTTCGGCGTGGACCTGCCAGAACCGGCGATTGGTTTTCCCGTGGAATTCAAGTGACCCGCAACCATAGGGGCGTGCCTGAACACGCCCCCTTCAGGTGCTGCTGACCATGAACTATCAGTTGAACTTTGCCGCCGTCTGGCGTGATTTCGACACCTTGCTGGCGGGGCTCGGCCTGGGGTTGCAGTTGGCGTTGCTGTCGATCGCCATCGGCTGCGTGATCGGCCTGCTGATGGCGTTTGCCATGCTCTCCAGGCACCGTGCGTTGCGTATTCTTGCCTCGGTGTACGTGACGGTGGTGCGCAACACCCCGATCCTGGTGTTGATCCTGTTGATCTACTTCGCCTTGCCCTCCCTGGGTATTCGCCTGGATAAGATTCCCTCGTTCATCATCACCCTGTCGTTGTATGCCGGTGCCTATCTCACCGAAGTGTTCCGCGCAGGCCTGGTGAATATTCCCAAGGGTTTGCGGGAAGCCGGCCTGGCCATCGGCCTGGGGGAGTGGCGGATTCGCGCTTACATCACCGTGCCGGTAATGCTGCGCAACGTGCTGCCGGCGCTGTCGAACAACTTTATCTCGCTGTTCAAGGACACCTCCCTGGCCGCTGCGATCGCGGTGCCGGAGCTGACCTATTACGCCCGCAAGATCAACGTCGAAAGCTATCGGGTGATTGAAACCTGGCTGGTCACGACCGCGCTCTACGTGGCTGCCTGTTACCTGATTGCCATGCTGCTCCGTTACCTGGAACAGCGTTTGGCTATCCGTCGTTAAGGAAGGGTCCCATGTACGAATCCCCCAGTTGGCTGCATGAATTGTGGATCGCCCGCGAGACCCTTTGGGCTGGCTTCCAGGCCAGCGTGGCGGTCTCGGCGCTGGCGATTGTCTTTGGCACCCTGATCGGCATCGTCGCCGGGTTGATCCTCACCTACGGCAAATTCTGGATGCGCGCGCCGTTCCGTCTGTATGTCGATTTGATCCGTGGCACGCCGGTGTTTGTACTGGTGTTGGCGTGTTTCTACATGCTGCCGGCCCTTGGCTGGCAAATCAGTGCGTTCCAGGCCGGTGCGGTCGGGCTCACCTTGTTCTGTGGCTCCCATGTATCGGAAATCGTGCGCGGCGCGCTGCAAGCCATTCCCCGTGGGCAAATGGAAGCGGGTAAGGCGATTGGCCTGACGTTTTATCAGTCCCTGGGCTACGTGCTGTTGCCCCAGGCGCTGCGGCAGATTTTGCCGACCTGGGTCAATTCCTCCACGGAAATTGTCAAGGCTTCCACCTTGTTGTCGGTGATCGGCGTGGCCGAATTGCTGCTCAGTACTCAGCAGGTGATCGCGCGCACCTTCATGACCCTGGAGTTCTACCTGTTCGCCGGTTTTCTGTTCTTTGTCATCAACTACGCCATCGAATTATTCGGGCGCTACATTGAAAAACGGGTGGCCTTGCCATGAACCAAGCTCAAACCAACCCAGCGCTGCTGGACATTCGTGGCCTGCGTAAACAATACGGCCAGGTGGAAGTGCTCAAGGGCGTCGACCTGTCCATGCAGCGCGGCAATGTGGTGACGTTGATCGGCTCCAGCGGCTCGGGCAAGACCACCTTGCTGCGCTGCGTGAACCTGCTGGAGGAGTTCCAGGGCGGGCAGATCACCCTGGATGGCGAGTCCATTGGTTACAGCGATGTTGGCGGCAAGCGCGTACGCCACCCGGAGCGGGTGATCGCCCAGCACCGCGCAATGACCGGCATGGCGTTCCAGCAATTCAACCTGTTCCCGCACCTGACTGCGCTGCAGAACGTTACCCTCGGCTTGCTCAAGGTCAAGAAGATGGGCAAGGATGAAGCGGTAGCCCTGGCCGAAAAATGGTTGGACCGCGTCGGCCTGCTGGAACGCCGCAATCACTTTCCCGGCCAATTGTCCGGCGGCCAGCAACAACGTGTGGCCATTGCCCGGGCCATTGCCATGAACCCCAGCCTGATGCTGTTCGATGAAGTCACCTCGGCCCTCGACCCGGAGTTGGTGGGCGAAGTGCTCAGCGTGATCAAGGGGCTGGCGGAGGAGGGCATGACCATGTTGTTGGTCACCCACGAGATGCGCTTTGCCTATGAAGTTTCGGACCAGATAGTGTTCATGAACCAGGGCCGCATTGAAGAGCAGGGCAGCGCGAAAGATATATTCGAGCGGCCGCAGTCGCCGCGACTGGCGGAATTTCTCAAGAACATTCGTTTTTAACAAGGAGCAACTATATGAGCATTACTCGTTACGGCACCGGCAGCACCGCAGGTGGCGGCCAGCCACGCCCGTTCGCCCGCGCTGTGGAAGCCGATGGCTGGCTGTACGTGTCGGGCCAGGTACCTGCGGTGGACGGTGAAATCATCAACGGCGGCATCATCGAGCAAACCCGCCAGACGATGCGCAACGTGGTGGCGATCCTCGAAGAGGCCGGCTACGAGCTCAAGGATGTGGTTCGGGTGGGCGTATGGTTGGAAGACCCACGGGACTTCTGGAGCTTCAACAAGGTGTTCGGCGAATACTTCACCCCGGAACACGCCCCGGCGCGTGCCTGTGTGCAGGCCAATATGATGGTCGATTGCAAGGTCGAGATTGATTGCGTGGCCTACAAGAAAAAGGCCTAACTGATCATTCCCACACTCTGCGTGGGAATACCGCCTTGGACGCTCTGCGTCCGCGCTTGTGACGCAGAGCGTCACCGCATGCATGCCCACGCAGAGCGTGGGAACGATCATCTGGAACGGGACCGAGTACTGCCATGACCGAAGATACCATCAAACGCCGCGCCAAAGGCCTGGACCGTGCGTTCGATATCCTCGATTTTCTCAAGGAAATCGGCCAGCCCCTGCGCCCGAATGATATTGCCAGCGGCATCGGCAGCCCCAAATCCACGGTCTACGAACTGGTGGCGTCGTTGCTGGAGCGGCGCATCCTGGAAACCGTGGGCAAGGAAGGCCACGTGTACCTGGGGCGTCAGCTGTATTTCCTTGGCCAGGCACACTTGCGTCACTTTGACCTGACCCGCGAGGCCGACCACGCCTTGCAGGAGATCGTCAGCCAGACCCACGAAACCGCACAGATGTGCCTGCTCAACGGGCGCAAATACACGGTAGCGCTGATGCGCGAGGGCCAGCGGCATTTCCGTATTTCTTCGGATATCGGTGAAAACGCCCCCATTCCCTGGACCGCCTCGGGGCGCTTGTTGCTGGGGCATTTGAGCGATCAGCAGATCGTCGACCTGATCGACCCCGACGATTTCATCCTGCCGGACGGCCCGCGCCTGCCGCTGGACACCTTCCTGGCGCAGATCCGCCAGGCCAGCCTGGATGGGTTCTTCTCCTTCGACAGTGTGGCCGACACCTTCACCCATTGTTTTGCCGCCCCGGTGCGCGATGCCCAGGGCATCAGCATCGCGACTCTGTGCATCGTCGCCCCCCGGGCTGATGCGAGTAAAAACTACCACGACTATCGCCGGGTACTGATCGACAGTGCCAACAGCCTGGCCCGGCGCATCAACGAATAGGAGTTTTCCATGTCTGCCCTCAACGCCGTTGAAAAAGGTGCCGCTGCCGTCGGTGCCCATTTGGTTCGCGATGTCAGCCTGCCGGCCCTGGTGCTGCACCGTGACGCCCTGGAACATAACATCCGCTGGATGCAGGACTTTGTCCGCAGCAGCGGCGCCGAGCTGGCGCCCCACGGCAAGACCAGCATGATGCCCGCGCTGTTCCAGCGCCAGATCGCCGCCGGTGCCTGGGGCATCACCCTGGCTACCGCCGTGCAGACCCGCGCCGCCTACGCCAGCGGCGTGCGTCGCGTGCTGATGGCCAACCAACTGGTGGGCGCAGCGAACATGGCCTTGATCGCGGACCTGCTGGCCGACAAGGATTTTGACTTTCATTGCATGGTCGATCACCCGGACAACGTTGCCGACCTGGGCCTGTTCTTCGCCGCCCGTGGTCAGCGCCTCAATGTGATGATCGAGTATGGCGTGGTCGGTGGCCGGTGCGGCTGTCGCAGCGAGCAGCAAGTGCGCGACCTGGCCAAGGCGGTCCAGGCCCAGCCGGCCTTGGCCCTCACCGGTATCGAGGGTTACGAAGGCGTGATCCACGGCGAGCACGCCATCAGTGGTATCCGCGCCTTCGCCGCCAGCCTGGTGAGCCTGGCGGTCGAGCTGCAAGACAGCGGCCTGTTCGACCTGCCCACGCCGATCATCACCGCATCGGGCTCGGCCTGGTACGACCTGATCGCCGAGTCGTTCGAAACGCAGAACGCCGCCGGCCGTTTCCTCAGCGTGTTGCGCCCAGGCAGTTACGTGGCCCACGACCATGGCATCTACAAAGAGGCGCAGTGCTGTGTACTCGAACGCCGCAGCGACCTCAACGAGGGCCTGCGCCCGGCAATGGAAGTCTGGGCGCATGTGCAGTCGTTGCCGGAGCCTGGTTTTGCGGTGGTTGCCCTGGGCAAGCGCGACGTGGCCTACGACGCCGGTTTGCCGGTGCCACTCAAGCGCTACAAGGCCGGGATCGTGCCGGCGCAAGGTGATGATGTGAGCGGGTGCAAGGTCACGGCGGTAATGGACCAGCATGCGTTCATGACTGTGGCACCGGAGGTGGAATTGCGTATTGGCGACATCATTTCCTTTGGTACGTCCCACCCTTGCCTGACCTTTGATAAATGGCAGGTGGGGTGCCTGGTGGATGAGCAGTTGCAGGTGGTCGAGTCTCTGCGTACCTGCTTCTAGACCGCGTCCTTCGCGAGCAAGCCCGCTCCCACATTCGACTGCATTCCTTCAGTTGAAAGAGGGTCAACTGTGGGAGCGGGCTTGCTCGCGAAGGGGCCATCAGCCACACCAGAGAGCAAAGGCATGAACACCCACCCCCGCATCGCCCTCATCGGCGAATGCATGATCGAACTGCAACACCGCGCCGACGGCAGCCTGCACCAGAGCTTCGGCGGCGACACCCTGAACACTGCGGTGTACCTGCGTCGCGAGCTGGGCGATGCCGGCAGCGTTGACTACGTCACCGCCCTGGGCGATGACAGCTTCAGCGATGCCATGTGCGAGCATTGGCACGCCGAAGGCCTTGGCCTGGGCAGGGTCCAGCGTCTGCCTGGGCGCCTGCCGGGCTTGTATTGCATCCAGACTGATGCCCAGGGCGAACGTAAATTCCTCTACTGGCGCAACGAAGCGGCCGTGCGCGACTGCTTCACCACGCCTGCCGCCGAGCCGGTCCTGGCGGCATTGCCGGGCTATGACGTGGTGTATTTCAGTGGCATTACCCTGGCGGTGCTGGGAGACATCGGGCGTGAGCGCTTACTGCAGGCGCTGATCGAAGCCCGCCAGCGTGGCGCCAAGGTGGTGTTCGATAACAACTACCGGCCCAGGCTGTGGGCCGATGTGCAAACGGCCCGTGAGGCGTATCGCAGGGTGTTGGCCGCAGTGGATATTGCCTTGCTCACCGAGGATGACGAACGCGCGTTGTTCGGCTATGAGGATAGCGAGCAGGTGTTTGCGGCGTATCCCTCGATTGCAGAAGTGGTGCTCAAGCGGGGAGCGGATGCGTGCTTGATTCGTTGCGCGGGCGAGCGCTTTGCGGTGCCGGCGTTGAAAGTGGAGAAGGTGGTGGACACCACGGCGGCGGGGGATTCGTTCAGTGCGGCGTATCTGGCCAGTCGGCTCAACGGTGGTTCGCCCCAAGACGCCGCACTGGCGGGGCATCGGTTGGCGAGCCGGGTGATTCAGGTGCCGGGGGCGCTGATACCGAGATGATCACTGATCGTTCCCACGCTCTGCGTGGGAGCGCAGCCCGGGACGCTCCGCGTCCCAGAAACGGACGCAGAGCGTCCAGTGAGGCATTCCCACGCAGAGCGTGGGAACGATCGGATGTGGGAGCTGGCTTGCCTGCTATAGCGGACTGAAGCCATCCACTCAATCGCGGTAAAACACCTGCACCAGGTGATAGCCAAACTTGCTCTTGATCGGCCCGTGCACCACCTTCACCGGTTTCTTGAAGATCACCGCATCAATCGCCCCCACCATCTGCCCGGGCCGCACTTCGCCCAGGTCACCACCGCGTTTGCCCGACGGGCAGGTGGAGTACTTCTTGGCCAGCACATCAAAGGCTTCGCCTTTGGCAATACGCTGCTTGAGTTGTTCGGCTTCTTCGCTGGTTTTCACCAGGATATGACGGGCTTGGGCTTTCATGGGGCTCTACCAGCTGTGCGACGGCGCGCGATTATGCCTGAACTCAGGCCTCGACGCCGATCATGCTACGGATTTTGTTGGCCAACAGGTCAATGGAAAAAGGCTTGGCGACCATGTCCATGCCGTCCTCCAGGAACCCCTGGCGTTCGGCGGCTTTCTCGGCATAACCGGTCATGAACAGCACGCGCAGGCCGGGGCGATGCTGGCGGGCGATTTCCGCCAGTTGCCGGCCGTTCATGCCGGGCAAGCCAACGTCGGTCACCAGCAAGTCCACGCGCAAATCCGATTCCAGCAACGGCAGCGCCGCACGCGCATCCGCCGCCTGGTGAGCGGTATAGCCCAGTTCGTCGAGTACATTGACCACCAGCATACGCACCGCCGGGTCGTCCTCGACCACCACCACCGCTTCACCGGCCAGGGCCACGGGGGCTTCGGTCAGGCTGGTAGGCAGGCTGCTTTCCAGTGCGGTGCCATACAAACGCGGCAGGTACAGGCGCACGCAGGTGCCCTGGCCCGGTTCGCTCTGGATGGTCACGTGGCCGCCGGATTGCTGGGCAAAACCGTAGATCATCGACAACCCAAGGCCAGTGCCTTGGCCGATGGGTTTGGTGGTGAAGAACGGGTCGAACGCCTTGGCGAGGATTTTCGGCGCCATGCCGCTGCCGTTGTCGCTCACGCCAAGCATCACATAGTCGCCGGCCTTGACCGGTTCCAGGGTGGTGATGTCGGTGCCGTCCAGGTAACTGTTGGCGGTTTCGATCAGCAGCTCGCCGCCGTCGGGCATGGCGTCGCGGGCGTTGATCACCAGGTTGAGCAGGGCGTTTTCCAATTGGCTGGCATCGGTGTTCACCGGCCAGGTGTCCTTGCCCAGTTTTACCTTGAGTTCGATATGCGCGCCCTTGGTGCGCCGGAACAGGTCTTCCAGGGACGCCACCAGTTGGTTGGGGTCGGTGGGGCGACGGTCCAGCGACTGGCGTCGCGAGAACGCCAGCAGCCGGTGGGTGAGGGCGGCGGCGCGGTGGGCGGAGGACACGGCGGCATCGGCAAAACGGCCGATATCGTCGCTGCGTCCGGCGGCAATGTAACGCTGCATCAGGTCGAGGCTGCCGATGATGCCGGTGAGCATGTTGTTGAAGTCATGGGCGATACCGCCGGTGAGCTGGCCGACCGCTTCCATCTTCTGCGCATGGCGCAGGGCATCTTCGGCACGCTCGCGCTCGAACATCTCGTTTTGCAGGCGCTGGTTGGCTTCGGCCAGCGCCTGGGTGCGCTGGGCCACGCGTTCTTCAAGGTTCTCGTTGAGGTGGCGCAGGGCTTCTTCGGTGAGCTTGCGTTCGGTCTCGTCGATCACAAAGATGTAGAAACCATTCACCGAACCGTCACTGCTAAAGCGCGGCAGGTACTTCATCAGTGCATGGCGCGGGCGGCCATCGCGATGAGGCGTCACCGTCATGAAGCTGCACGCCTTGCCCTTGAGCGCGGCGGCAATCTTGTCTGCGCGCCCGGCATACACCTCGTCGCCAAGTACTTCGCGGATGGTTTTGCCGTACAGCTCCTGGGGCGTCTTGCCGTACCAGTCCAGGTAAGCGCTGTTGTTGAGGCGAAAGCGCTGGTCGTGGTCAACGTAGCCGATCAACACCGGCATGGCGTTGATGATCAGTTGCAGCTCAGTCTGGCTCTGGCGCAGGGCTTGCTCGGTGTTTTTACGCTCGGTGAGGTCCAGCGCGGCGCCGAGGAAACGCGCAGGCCGGCCCTGTTGATCCTTGTAGCAGCGGCCACGGGCGAACACCCAGCGCACCTGGCCGTCGGCTTGCAGCAAGCGATACTCCTCGGCGTATTCGGTGCCATGGGTAATGCAATGCTTGATGCTGCGCGTCACCGTTCCCCGGTCCTCAGGGTGCACACCATGCAGGTAGGCGCTGATGGGCAGCAGGCTCGAATCGTTGGGGTCGACGCCATGCAGGTAGGCGAAATGGGCGTCGGCGATGAAACGGTCTTCGCCGATATCCCAGTCCCAGGTGCCTACCGCGTCGGTGGCCGCCAGTGCCAGTTGCAGGCGCTGTTCGGTGTTGTGCTGGGCCTTGAGGCTGGCTTCGGAGCGCTGTTGCAGTTCGAGGGTTTTGCTGCGCCGCTCATTGGTTTCAATGGCCGTGACCAGGATGCCGGCCACCCGGCAGCTTTCATCGCGCACCGGGCTGTAGGTCAGGTCGAGCCATATCTCGGTGTCGCGGCCCTCGCGTTGCAGCACAAAGCGTTGCTCGCTGAAGGTGCGCACCTGGCCGCCGAGCACGGCGTCGTAGACCGGCGCGGCGAAGCTTTCCAGTTCGGGCCAAGTGTGGTGCGCCGGCTGGCCCAGAGCGCCGGGGTGCTTGCCGCCTATCAGGTGGGCAAAGCCATCGTTATAGAGTTGTATGAGGTGTGGGCCCCACAGCAGCACCATTGGCATGGGTGAATGCACGACGATATCGACAGCAGTGCGCAGGCTTTGCGGCCACTCACTGGCCTCACCGAGGGGGCTTTGCGCCCAGTCCAGCCGCCTGATCAATGCAGCGGCTTCGCTACCGGTGGATGTTCCATTCATAAAAAGCCCTGAGCCTGACGCTTTGAAAAATGACAACACCCATTGTCCCAAGGAACGACAACGGGTGGCTACCCCGGAAAAATAGCATGCCTTGAGGGTTTTTCTTCAAAACGCTGCGTCAGCGCTGAAACCTTTCATCTAATCGGCCAGTTCAGCTCTGTGGCGAAATTGCTCCAGTGCCTGGGGGTTGGCCAGGGCATCGGTGTTTTTCACCGGCTCGCCATGCACCACATTGCGCACCGCCAATTCGACGATTTTGCCGCTGATGGTGCGGGGGATATCCGTGACAGCGAGGATCTTCGCCGGCACGTGCCGCGGTGTGGTGTTGGCGCGAATCACCTGGCGAATCTGCTGTTGCAGCGCCTCGTCCAGTTCAATTCCATCATCCAGGCGCACAAACAGCACCACGCGCACGTCGTCCTGCCAGCGTTGACCGATGGCGAGGCTTTCCAGCACCTGCGGGACCTTTTCCACCTGGCGATAAATCTCGGCGGTGCCAATGCGCACGCCGCCGGGGTTGAGCACCGCATCGGAACGCCCGTGGATCAACAGGCTGCCGTTGGCGCGTTGCTCGGCATAGTCACCCTGTGCCCACACGCCGGGGAACTGGCTGAAATACGAGGCGCGCAATTTTTGCTGTTGCGGGTCATTCCACAGCCCGATGGGTATGGCAGGGAAGTGCCGGGTGCACACCAGTTCGCCTTTCTCCCCGATCAGGGGCCGGCCCTGGTCGTCCCACACTTCGATGGCCATGGCCAGGCTCTTGCACTGCATTTCACCGCGCCGTACCGGCAGCACCGGGTTGCCGATCACAAAGCAGGACACAATGTCGGTGCCACCGGACATCGAGGACAGGCACAGCTCAGCCTTGATCTCGCGGTACACGTAGTCGTAACTCTGGGGCGACAGCGGCGAGCCGGTCGAAATCAGACCCTTGAGGCTGCCCAGGTCGTGGCTCAGGCGCGGCTGCAACCCGGATTTTTCCAGGGTGGCGAGAAATTTGGGGCTGGTGCCGAACATGCTGATTTTTTCCGCATCGATCAGGTCGATCAAGCGTTCGGGGCCGGGATGGAACGGCGAGCCGTCGTACAGCACCGCGGTGGCGCCGATCGCCAGCACCGACACCAGCCAGTTCCACATCATCCAGCCGCAGGTGGTGTAGTAGAACAGGCAGTCCTCGCGGTTCAGGTCGGCATGCAGGCCATGTTCCTTGAGGTGCGTCAGCAATACGCCGCCCGTCCCGTGGATGATGCACTTGGGGATGCCGGTGGTGCCGCTGGAATAAAGGATATACAGCGGGTGGTCGAACGGCACCGCGACAAATTCGGGTTCGCCGCAGGCTTGGTAGAAGTCGTCCCACAGCGCGACATGGGCGTGGGTGGCGTAGTCCCCAGTCTGCGCCTCGGGCTTGGCGTAAGGCACGATGATCAGCTGTTGCAGGGAGGGCAGGCGTTCAAGGATCTCATTGAGCTTGGCGCTCTGGTCGATGCGCTTGCCGGCATAGCGGTAGCCTGCGCAGGTGATCAGCACCTTGGGCTCGATCTGGCCGAAGCGGTCGATGACGCCCTGGGTGCCGAAATCTGGCGAGGAGCACGACCAGATCGCACCGAGGCTGGTGGTGGCGAGCATGCCGACCAGGGTTTGCCAGGTGTTGGGCATGCACGCGGCCACCCGGTCACCCAGGCCGACCCCTGCCGCCCGCAGGCTTTTTTGCAGGCCGGCCACGTGTTCCGCCAGCTGCGCATAGCTCAATTGTTCACGTCGGCCGTCTTCGCTGACAGCCACCACAGCAGGATGATCGTCGCGGCGGCGCAACAGGTGTTCGGCAAAGTTCAGGGTGGCGCCGGGAAACCATTGGGCGCTGGGCATCTCCACGTCTTCGATCAGGGTGACGCTGGGCGGGCTGCGAAACTGCACGTCAAAGAACGCGACAATCGCCTGCCAGAAGTCCGGGCGTTGGTCGATGCTCCATTGGTGCAGGGCGGGGTAGTCGTGGAGCTGCACGCCGTGGCGTTGGTTGATGAAGCGGCGGAACTGATCCATGCGCGTGTTGGCGATGCGTTCCGGGGACGGTTGCCAGAGGATGTCGGACATAAGCTGCCTCTTCTCGTTCCCACGCTTCGCGTGGGAATGCCTGACTGGACGCTCTGCGTCCACTTTTGGGGCGCGGAGCGCCCCGGTCTGCGTGCCCACTAGAGCGTGGGAACGATCATCACGGGTTTACTGGGCCAGCCAGCCACCATCGATGTTCCAGGCCGCGCCGCGCACCTGGGCACCGGCTTCACTGCACAAGAACAACACCAGCTCCCCGAGCTGCGACGGCGTCACAAACTCCAGCGACGGCTGTTTCTCCGCCAGGAGATCCTGCTGCGCTTGCTGTGGGTCGACCCCGGTAGCCACGCGATCATCAATCTGCTTCTGCACCAGCGGCGTCAGCACCCAGCCCGGGCAGATGGCGTTGCAGGTGACATTGCTGGTGGCGGTTTCCAGGCCCACCACCTTGGTGAGGCCGATCACCCCATGTTTGGCCGCCACATACGCCGCCTTGCCCACTGAGCCGACTTGCCCATGCACCGAGGCGATATTGACGATGCGCCCCCAGCCCTTGGCCTTCATGCCCGGCAAGCTCAGGCGTGTGCTGTGGAACACCGAGGACAGGTTGATGGCGATGATCGAATCCCAGCGCTCCACAGGGAAGTCTTCTACCGCTGCCACATGCTGGATACCGGCATTGTTGACCAAGATGTCCACGCCACCGAACTCGCGCTCGGCGTAGGCGAGCATGTCGGCGATTTGCGCGGGGTCGCTGACGTCTGCCGGGTGATGCCCGACCTTGCCGCCAAACGCCTGTACCTGGGCGATCACCGCGCTGGCGTCGCCGAAGCCGTTGAGAATCAGGTTGGCGCCGGCCTTGGCCAGGCTCAGGGCAATCCCTAAGCCGATGCCGCTGGTGGAGCCGGTGACCAGGGCGGTCTTGCCATTCAAAGTTGTCATGAAAACCTCACACAATGCCGGTGGCGTAGAAAGTGCCGATCACCACGAACACCGCAAGGGTCTTGATGATCGTGATGCCAAAAATGTCCTTGTAGGCTTCGCGGTGGGTCAGCCCGGTGACGGCCAGTAGGGTGATCACCGCGCCGTTGTGGGGCAGGGTATCCATGCCGCCGCTGGCCATGGCCGCGACCCGGTGCAGCACCTCAAGGGGGATATTGGCCGCGTGGGCGGCTGCAATAAAGCTCTCGGACATCGCGGCGAGGGCGATGCTCATGCCGCCGGAAGCGGAGCCGGTGATACCGGCCAGCAAGGTCACGGTGATCGCTTCGTTGACCAGCGGGTTGGGGATGCCCTTGAGCCAGTCCGCCAGTACCAGAAAGCCTGGCAGCGAGGCGATTACTGCGCCAAAGCCGTATTCCGAGGCGGTGTTCATTGCCGCTAGCAGCGCACCGCTGACCGCACTTTTACTGCCTTCGGCCAGCTTGCTCCTGATCGCCGAGAAGCCGAACACCAGCACCACGATAATCCCCACCAGCAACGCCGCCTGCACCGCCCAGATCGCGGTGAGCTTGGCGATTTCGGTGGTCACCGGCGCGCTCATGCCCGGCAGGCTGAGGCTGTGGGTCTTGCCGTACCACTGCGGGATCCAGTGGGTGAACAACAGGTTCATCACCCCCACCAGAATCAGCGGTGACAACGCGAGCCACGGGTTGGGCAGGCTCAGGT
This sequence comes from Pseudomonas sp. BTN1, assembly GCF_001907715.1. Taxonomy (NCBI): domain Bacteria; kingdom Pseudomonadati; phylum Pseudomonadota; class Gammaproteobacteria; order Pseudomonadales; family Pseudomonadaceae; genus Pseudomonas; species Pseudomonas sp. BTN1. The sequence continues at coordinate 32,141 of NZ_MPBM01000054.1, forward strand.
TGTCGGCGGTTTCGGGCTCATTGCGCAACTCGGTGCCATAACCTTCACCGGCGCGCTGGGCCTTGTTGCGCTGGCGTGCGAGGTAGAGCATACCGGCGCAAAACACGAAGATCGTGCCGATCAGCCCTAGCCACGGCGCCGCCCAGGCGGTGGTGTTGAAGAAGGTGCTGGGGATGATGTTCTGGATCTGCGGCGTACCGGGTAGGGCGTCCATGGTGAACGAGAAGGCGCCGAGGGCGATGGTCGCCGGGATCAGGCGCTTGGGGATATTGCTCTGGCGGAACATCTCGGCGGCGAACGGGTACACCGCAAACACCACCACGAACAGCGACACGCCACCGTAGGTGAGCAGGGCGCAGACCAGCACAATCACCAGCATCGCCTGGCGCGTGCCGAGCAAGCGGATCGCGGCGGCGACGATCGAGCGCGAAAACCCCGACAGCTCAATGAGCTTGCCGAACACCGCACCGAGCAGGAATACCGGGAAATACAGCTTGATAAAACCGACCATCTTTTCCATGAACACCCCGGTAAAGGCAGGGGCGACGGCGGACGGGTCGGTGAGCAGCACCGCGCCAAGGGCGGCGATGGGGGCAAACAGGATAACGCTATAGCCACGGTAGGCGGCCAGCATCAGCAGCGCGAGCGCGGCCAGGGCAATGATCACACTCATGGTGTGTCTCCATCGGATTGTTATTGTTGTGGGTGAGGCTGTGGGAGGAAGCTATAGCGAGATGTGTGCCAGATTTATAACTTGTTGATATATATGGATTTACTGTGGATTCAGAGTGATTTTCGAGACGGCAGTCTCAATCTGGAGACGAGTGGAGATCCTTGTGGGAGCTGGCTTGCCTGCGATAGTGGTGGTTCAGCTGGCTTGTAGGGCACTGTTAGACCGCTATCCCAGGCAACCCAGCTTACACATAAGAATGTCTTGATATTGGGAATAGAGTCTCTTTTTTGAGACTAGGTTAGTCCAAGCGCCAGCATTTTTTTATACAATGTCGACCGCCCAAGCCCCAACCGCTTGGCCGCCTCTACAACATTTCCGTCACTGGCCTTGAGCGCGCCCGCAATCACCTGGCGATCAAACCGCTGCCGCGCCGCCGCAAAGGTTTCACCCTCGACCGCCGCCACCGCGCCTCGCTGTACCGGGCTGAACGTGCCAATCGCTGCGCGAAGGTCGCTGGCATTGAGCATCAGGTCATCACTCAACAGCGCCGCACGCTCCAGCACATTGCGCAGCTCGCGGATATTGCCCGGCCAGGCATGTTGGGCCAACAGCGCCAGGGCATCGCGGTCCAGTTCGTGCTGGCTGCGCAACTCCTCAAGGATCGCCTCGCTCAATGCCGGAATATCCTCCAGCCGCTCACGCAACGGCGGCACCTGGATCGGCAGCACATTGAGGCGGTAATACAGATCGGCACGAAACTCGCCACGCTTGATCGCTGCCTCCAGGTCCATGGACGTCGCGGCAATCACCCGCACATCACTGTGCAGCATCTCGTTGGAGCCCACCGGTTCGAATTCCTTTTCCTGCAACACCCGCAGCAATTTGCTTTGCAGTGGCAGCGGCATGTCGCCGATTTCATCGAGAAACAGCGTGCCGCCCTGGGCGATCTGGAATTTGCCGGGGCGACCCTTGCGGTCGGCACCGGTAAAGGCGCCGGGTGCGGTGCCGAAGAATTCGGCTTCAAGCAGGTCATGGGGAATCGCCGCGCTGTTGATGCTCACAAAGGCTTTGTGCGCCCGGGGCGATGCGCCGTGGATGGCCTGGGCGAGCAACTCCTTGCCGGTGCCGGTTTCCCCGAGCAGCAATACCGGCGACTCGGCACTCGCACTGCGCCGCGCCCGGCGCTTGACCTCAAGGCTGGCGGCGCTGGTGCCGATAAAGTGCGCAAAGTTGTATTTGCTTTGCCGCGAACGCAGCAGCGAGCGCGTGGAGGCCAGCTCCTGCTGCATGCTCAGGTAGCGCTCGATCAGCGGCGACAGGTTGCGCAGTTCATCGAACAGCGCAAACCCGATCGCGCCGATCACCGCCCCGGCCTCGTCGTGGATCGGCAGGCGCATCACCACCAGTGGGCCTTTGGGAGTGTCCTGGATATCCAGCAGGATCGGCCGGTCGTTGCGCACCACCTGGCGCAGCAGGCTGTTGGAAATCACCTGCTCGCAAGGCTGGCCAATGGCTTGGTCGGCGCTCTTGAGGCCAAAGCGCTTGGCGTAACGCTCGTTCATCCACACGATATTTGCATCGCGGTCGACGATGACCGTGCCCTCGCTGGACTGCTCGATGATCTCGAACAGCGACTGGATGGCCAGGCCGCGAACCTGTTGGTAGTCCTTGAGGCTAGTGCTCATGGGTACAGAATCCTGTTAATGATCGTTCCCACGCTCTGCGTGGGAATGCCTACCGTGACGCTCTGCGTCACTTGGCGTAGGGCCAAGACACGACGCGGAGCGTCTCGGGTTGTGTTCCCACGCAGAGCGTGGGAACAATCTCACCTCACAAAGGGATGTGCGCTGCTGCCAGCAGTTCTTTGGTGTACGGGTGTTGGGGCGATTCGAACACCTCATGGCTCGCGCCACGCTCCACCACCTTGCCATCCTTGACCACGATCATGTCATGGGCCATGGCGCGCACCACCGCCAGGTCATGGCTGATGAACAGGTAGGTCAGGCCGTATTTGTCCTGCAGTTCGCGCAGCAGCGCCACCACTTGTTTCTGCACCGTACGGTCCAGGGCCGAGGTGGGTTCGTCGAGCAGCATCAGCGCTGGCTTGAGTACCAGGGCGCGGGCAATGGCGATGCGTTGGCGCTGGCCACCTGAAAACTCATGGGGGTAGCGATGTCGGCTGGCAGGGTCGAGGCCCACGTCCTTGAGCACCTGGACCACTTGCGCATCGCGGTCGGCCAGGCTGCACGGGGCATGCACTTCCAGGCCCTCGCTGATGATCTGCTGCACCGACATGCGCGGGCTGAGGCTGCCATAGGGGTCCTGGAACACCACCTGCATCTGCTTGCGCCATGGGCGCATCTGCTGATGGTTGAGCGGATCCAGAGCTTCACCCTGAAAGCGGATGCTGCCGCTGGAGTCGAGCAAGCGCAGGATCGCCTGGCCCAGGGTGGACTTGCCGGAGCCGGACTCGCCGACAATCCCCAGGGTCTTGCCGCGCTGCACGCTGAGGCTGATGCCGTCCACTGCGCGCAGGTAGGTCTTGGCCCGGAACAGCCCGCCTCCCAGGGGAAACTGCACGCTCAGGTCATCCACTTCCAGTACCGTGTCACGCGGCTCGCTGCACAGCACGTCGCCCGAGGGCTCGGCATCCAGCAGCAGGCGGCTGTAGGGATGCTGCGGTGCGGTGAACAGGGCCTGGCAGTCAGCCTGCTCGACGATTTCGCCGGCACGCATCACGCAGACCCGCTGGGCGATACTGCGTACCAGGTTGAGGTCATGGCTGATCAGCAGCAGCGACATGCCCAGGCGTTGTTGCAAGGACTTGAGCAGCAACAGGATCTTGCGCTGCACCGTCACGTCCAGCGCTGTGGTGGGCTCGTCGGCAATCAGCAGCTCGGGCTCGCAGGCCAGGGCCATGGCGATCATCACCCGCTGGCGCTGGCCGCCGGACAATTGATGGGGGTAGGCCTTGAGCCGTTCCTGGGGTTTCTGGATGCCCACCAGTTCCAGCAGTTCGAGGATGCGCGCCTGCGCCGCCTTGCCGCCCAGGCCCTTGTGCAGCAGCAGGGTTTCGCCGATCTGCTTTTCGATGCTGTGCAGGGGGTTCAGGGAGGTCATCGGCTCCTGGAAGATCATGGCAATGCGGTTGCCGCGCAATTTTTGCAAGGTACTCGGTGAGGCGCCGATCAGTTCCTGGCCGCGATACTTGATCGAACCCAGGGTTTGGGTGCCGGCTTGCGGCAGCAGTTGCAGGATAGAGTGGGCCGTCACCGACTTGCCCGAGCCCGACTCGCCCACCAGCGCCAGGCACTCGCCAGGGCGCACGTCCAGGCTCAGGTTGCGCACGACGGTCTGGCCGTTGAAGGCGACGCACAGGTCGCGGATTTCGATCAGGTTCATACGCGGTCACTCATGAGCGGGGGTCGAAGGCATCACGCAATGCCTCGCCGATAAACACCAGCAACGACAGAATCAGCGCCAGGGTGAAAAACGCCGTCAAGCCCAGCCACGGCGCTTGCAGGTTCTGCTTGCCCTGGCCGATCAGCTCGCCCAGGGACGCGCTGCCGGCGGGCATGCCGAAGCCAAGGAAATCCAGGGCGCTCAAGGTGGATATCGCCCCGGTCAAAATGAACGGCAAATAGCTGAGGGTCGCGGTCATGGCGTTGGGCAGGATGTGCCGACGAATGATCTTGCCGTCGCCCAGGCCCAGGGCGCGCGCGGCCTTGACGTATTCCAGGTTGCGCCCGCGCAGGAACTCGGCGCGCACCACGTCCACCAGGGCCAGCCAGGAAAACAGCGCCATGATCCCCAGCAACCACCAGAAATTCGGCTCCACAAACCCCGACAGGATAATCAGCAGGTACAGCACCGGCAGGCCAGACCACACCTCCAGGATGCGCTGGCCGAGCAAGTCTACCCAGCCACCGTAGTATCCCTGCAACGCCCCGGCGGCAATGCCAATGACGGCGCTGATGGCGGTCAGGGCCAGGGCAAACAGGATCGACACCCGTGCACCAAAGATCACCCGGGCCAACACATCGCGGGACTGGTCATCGGTGCCCAGCCAGTTCACCGCCGACGGCGGGCTCGGGGCAGGGCGGGTGAGTTCGTAGTTGGGCGTGTCATCGCTGAAAGGAATTGGCGGAAACAGCATCCAGCCGCCCTCCTGCTTGATCAGCTTTTGCACGTAGTCACTGCGGTAGTCCGCCTGGAACGGCAACTGCCCACCGAACTGCTGCTCGGTGTAGCGCTTGAACACCGGAAAATACAGCTCGTTCTTGAAACTGAGCACCAGCGGCTTGTCATTGGCGATCAACTCGCCGCCCAGGGTCAGGATAAACAGGCCGATAAACAGCCACAGCGACCACCAGCCACGGCGGTTTTTCTTGAAGCGCTCGAGGCGTCGGCGGGCCACGGGGGAGAGGTTGAGCATCAGGCGTTCCTCGCGGCGAAGTCGATACGCGGGTCCACCAGGGTGTAGCAGAGGTCACCGATGAGTTTTATCAAGAGGCCGAACAGGGTGAAGATAAACAGCGAGCCAAACACCACCGGGTAGTCGCGGGACACGGCCGCCTCGTAGCTCATGCGGCCCAGGCCATCGAGGGAGAAGATCACCTCGATCAGCAGCGAACCGGCAAAGAACACGCTGATAAACGCTTGGGGAATCCCCGAGATCACCAGCAACATCGCATTGCGGAACACGTGACCGTACAGCACCCGGCGTTCGCTCAAACCCTTGGCGCGGGCGGTGACCACGTACTGGCGGGTAATTTCATTGAGGAACGAGTTCTTGGTGAGGATGGTCAAGGTGGCGAACCCGCCGATCACCAACGCGGTTACCGGCAATACCAGGTGCCAGAAGTAGTCGGCGATTTTGCCCACGGTGCTCAGTTCTGCAAAGTTTTCCGAGACCAGCCCGCGTACCGGGAACCAGTTCAGCGAGGTACCGCCAGCGAACACCACGATCAGGAACATCGCGAACAGGAATGCCGGCATCGCGTAACCGATGACGATGGCCGTGCTGCTCCACATATCAAAGCTGCTGCCATGGCGCACGGCCTTGCGTATGCCCAACGGGATCGACACCAGGTAGGTGATCAGCGTGGCCCACAGGCCGAGGGAAATGGTGACGGGCATCTTTTCCAGGATCAGGTCAGTTACCGTTGCGCCGCGAAAGAAGCTGTTGCCGAAGTCCAGTTGGGCGTAATTCTTGAGCATCAACCACAGGCGTTCCGGCGCGGATTTGTCGAAGCCGTATTGTTTCTCGATGTCCTTGATCAGCTTTGGGTCCAGACCGCGGCTGGCTCGCGAGCCGCTGATGCCTTCGCCGGATGCGCCGGCTACACCACCGCCGCCAATGCCTTGCAAGTGGGCGATAGCTTGCTCCACCGGCCCGCCGGGCGCGGCCTGCACGATCACGAAGTTCACCAACAGGATGATCACCAGCGTCGGGATGATCAGCAGCAGGCGCCGTACGATATAGGCAAACATCAGTGGGCCTCTCCGCGTTTTTTCAACTCAGCCTGCATTTGTTCGTTCGTCAGCGGGGTGGGGCTGACTTCCCACCAGGTTTCCAGGGCTTCGTCGTTCTTCGCCTCGATGGCCGGGCGCCCGAAACGGTTCCACCATGCGGCGGAGGTGCCCGGTGGGTAATAGTTGGGGATCCACAGGTAATTCCATTGCAGCACGCGGTCCAGGGCGTGGGCATAGGTGAGCATCTTCGCCTGGGTGTCAGCCTTGACCAGGCCATGGATCAGGGTATCGACGGCCGGGTCCTTGAGCACGATGTAGTTGTTGGCGCCCGAATCGAACGCGGCGGCAGAGCCGAAATAGTTGTACAGCTCCATGCCGGGCGAGGTGGTGACCGGGAAACCCGTGACGATCATGTCGTAGTCGCGGGCCATCAGTCGGTTGACGTATTGCGAGGAGTCGATGCGGCGGATATTCAGGGTGATGCCGATCTGCGCCAGGTTACGTTTGTAGGGCAGCAACAGGCGCTCAAGGCCGTTCTGGACGTTGAGGAAGGTGAATTCCAGTGGCTCGCCCTGGGCATTGACGAGTTTGTCGCCCACAGGTTTCCAGCCGGCGTCTTCCAGCAGGGCCAAGGCTTGCAGCTGTTTGTCGCGGATCATGCCACTGCCATCGGTGACCGGGGCCTTGAACACCTGGGTAAACACCTCGTCGGGAACCTGACCGCGCAGGGGTTCGAGGATCGCCAGTTCTTCCGGGGTCGGTAACTCGCTGGCGGCCAGCGGGCTATTGGAGAAATAGCTCTGCTGGCGGATGTACAGGTTGCGCATCATCTGGCGGTTGGCCCATTCAAAGTCCCACAGCATCGCCAGGGCCTGGCGCACGCGGCGATCCTTGAACATCGGTTTTTGCACATTGAACACATAGCCCTGGGCCGGCTGCGGCATCTCCTTGGCCAGGTGCGCGCGCTGCAGACGGCCATCGTCCAGGGCCGGGCCGTTGTAGCCGATGGAGTAACCAGTGGCGGAGAATTCACGGTTGAAATCATAGGCGCCGCCGCGTAGCACTTGGCGCGCTACTTCGGTGTCGCCGAAGTACTCCAGGCTCAGGTGATCGAAGTTGTACAAGCCGAGGCTGACCGGCAAGTCCTTGCCCCACCAGTCGGGGTCGCGGGTGAAGGTGATGGTACTGCCGGAGTCGATCTTGCTGACCTTGTAAGGGCCGCTGCCCAGTGGCGCTTCGTAGCCGCCGCCGTTGGCAAAGTCGCGGGTCTTCCACCAGTGCTCGGGGAACACCGGCAAAGTGGCGAGATCCAGAGAGAGGGTGCGGTTTTCGTTGCTGGAAAAATCAAAGCGCACCTGTCGTTCGCCTTCGATTTCGACGTGTTTGACGTCTGCAAATAACGTGCGATAGCGCAGGCTGCCTTGGGTCATCAACACGTCAAAGCTGTAGCGCACGTCTTGCGCGGTAATGGGCGTGCCATCGGCAAAGCGCGCCTTGGGGTTCAGGTAGAAGCGCAGCGACAGGCCGTCGTCGGCCCGTTCCATCTTTTGCGCCACCAGGCCATAGACGGTGTAAGGCTCATCCAGCGAGCGCAACGCCAAGGGTGCATACACCCAGCCGTCGACCTGGGACACGCCGATCCCTTTGTCGATATAGGGCAGCACATGGTCAAACCGCCCCACCTCCAGCGCTGAGCGCCGCAGGCTGCCGCCCTTGGGGGCGTTGGGGTTGGCATAGTCGAAATGGCTGAAACCTTCGGCGTACTTGGCGGGCTCGCCGTACACCGTCAGGTAGGTTTGCGGGGCTGCGATCACCGCAGTGCTGGCCATTAGAAAGGCCAGGGTGGAGCAGAGCAGAGATGAAAAAGCCAATCGCATTATCAGCCTTGAGCGCCGGGTAAAGAATAATAAGGATTTGTACGCTAACGGCCTGGGCATCGCCAGTCATCAGATGCACAACGGCCCACCAAAGGGCGGGCCGTTGTTTATAGCATCAGCGCAGATTGAATCAATCCTGGCGGCTGGTGACTTCCAACAGGTGATAGCCGAACTGGGTCTTCACCGGGCCTTGCACGGTGTTGACCGGGGCACTGAAGACCACGGTGTCGAATTCCTTGACCATCTGGCCTGGGCCGAACGAACCGAGGTCACCGCCCTGACGGCTGGATGGGCAGCTGGAGTTGGCTTTAGCGACTTCTGCGAAATCAGCGCCGCCTTCGATTTGGGCCTTGAGTTCGTTGCACTTGTCTTCAGAGGCAACGAGGATGTGACGGGCGGTGGCTTTGGCCATGGTGAGTAACTCCTAGAGTAAAAAACGGTGAGCGTACCGGATTCAGGCGGTTATTTCTCGGCAAAGTTCCACTGGGTTTTCAGTCGCCGCTGTTTAGGTCATGCCGGTTCAAGGCAGTACGAGATAGTCGTTGCGCTGCACGATCGCTTGGTGCGCTGCTTGCACCAGGTGGATATAGCGGCCGTCCACCAGGTCGATGGGCAGGCAATCGTCGATATCCAGCACCGTGTCGGTGTGGGCCTGGGACCAGTGGCTGAGCATCTGCTGCTTACCTTTGCGCATGGCCTCCTGTTTGTTACGGGCGACCACCAGCAGGTAGTGGTGGGCTTCGCCAAAGCTATTGGCCTCGTAGCCGCCGAGGTTGATGAAGTACAGGCGCGGCGCATCGCCGTGGGGCGCCAGGTGGCTCAGTTCAACCTTCCAGCCGTCGACGCCATCGACGGCCATCCATGAATCGATGTGTACGCCTTTGGGGCTGCCAAACCAGGCGTCGCGTAATTGTGGGTAGGTGGCTTGCAGGGTATCGGCCACTGCGAATACCACATCGTGTACTTCGATCCTGGCTCGCGGGTGCTTTCCCCCGAGCATGACGACAAACAGCATTACCGGGGTTTCCTGGGGAGTGGTTAGAGGGCAACCATACTGCGATTGAGCTGGTTTGTCCGGTTGTGATGGGGCCTGTGTGTCGCGACGCTGAACCTGTGGGAGCTGGCTTGCCTGCGATAACGCCCTGACAAGCAATACCTATCTACCTGACACCCCAGGATCCAACTGTGGGAGCTGGCTTGCCTGCGATAACGCCCTGACAAGCAATACCTATCTACCTGACACCCCACAATCCAACTGTGGGAGCGGGCTTGCTAGCGAAGGCGGCCTGGCAGTCAACACAGTTGGATTGTGTACATATCCATTTCTGCGGTTACGGCCACCTAGGGTTCCGCCCAACGGCGGCTCACTTTCGAAAAGCGCGAAAGTAAGCAAAGCGCTCTTGCCCCACCACTCGGCACCTCGCTTGGGCTCGGTGTGCCCGAACGCAGGCTTGAATCCGTGCCGCCGCCACCCCCCTTCCCCTCGCGCCGCACAGGCCGCCGACCCCACCGCCACTCCGGATCACCCCCAAACC
>NZ_MPBM01000055.1:0-10333 GCF_001907715.1 Pseudomonas sp. BTN1
CCGCTGTTCCCCTCAATCGTCCCCGCCACCTTCAACGAAAACTCCCGCCCCCCCACCCGAAACGGCCAATCCGGCGCCGCCCTACGGAAGTTGAAGCGCAGGCAGTTGTGTTGCAGTAAATCCTGCGGCGTCACGGGGGTGCCATGCCGTGCCAGGTACTCCGGTGAAGCAACGATAACCTGCCCGGTAGAGCCGATAAGGCGAGCAGTCAGGGGGCTGTCGGCGAGGGGGCCGAAGCGGATGGCAACGTCGGCTTGGCCGCCGAGAATATCCACGACTTCATCGCCGAGCATCAGGTCGACGACGATGGCGGGATAGCGGGCGCTGAAGGCGGCGATCAGGGGGACGATGGTCATGCGGCCGTGGGCCAGTGCGGCGCTGACGCGCAGGCGTCCGCGTGGGGCGCCCTGGTCGGTGATGGCGTCTTCGACTTCGGCCATGTCGGCGAGGATGCGTCGTGCGCCGCGCAGGTAGGCTTCGCCTTCGGCGGTGAAGGTGATGGCGCGGGTGGTGCGCAGCAGTAAACGGGTGCCGATACGCTGTTCGGTGCGGGTGATGAGACGGCTGATGGCCGATGGGGTCAGCCCCAAGGCCCTTGCCGCACCCGACAGGCTGCCGTGCTCGGCGACCATGGTGAACACTTCCATCTCTCCCGACCGCCCGCCGATGTCCATTTGTGCCTCCTGCGCAAAGCTGTAGTTCCCAACCAGGGGCTACTGCTGCAAAAGGCAGGATTGTAGCATTTGGCTCACAGATGAGGAGTCACCCATGCGTATCAATCCACCCCTTGTAGCATTGTCCGTCGGTGCCTTTGGCATCGGGGTCACAGAGTTTGCCCCTATGGGCATGTTGCCCGGTATCGCCGCTGATCTTAACGTCTCCATTCCCGCTGCGGGGCTGTTGGTAAGCGCCTACGCCATGGGCGTGCTGATTGGCGCGCCGATCATGACCCTGGCGACGGCCAGGGTGCCCCGTCGTTATCTGCTGATCGGGCTGATGGCGATTTTTACCCTGGGTAATTTGCTGTCGGCGTTGGCCAGCAACTACCAGACATTGATGATCGCCAGGCTGGTGACGTCGCTCAATCACGGAGCGTTCTTTGGGATTGGCTCAATTGTGGCCGCAAGCCTGGTGGCGCCCGAGAAGCGCGCGGGCGCTGTGGCGGCGATGTTCATGGGGCTGACCCTGGCAACCATTGGCGGCGTACCCCTGGCGACCTGGTTTGGCGAGAACTTTGGTTGGCGCACCGCGTTCTGGGGCATCAGTGGGCTTGGCGCGGTGGTCATGGCGGCGCTGTGGCGGGCCCTGCCCAATACTCCCGCGCCCAAGGGTGGCGGCCTGATGGCGGAAATCCGTGTGCTGGGGCGCGGGCCGGTGCTGGCCGCGCTGGCCCTGACCGTGGTGGGCTCGAGTGCGATGTTTACGGTATTCACCTACATCGCGCCGATACTGCGCGATGTCACCCATGCCTCGACCAACTTCGTCACCGGGATGCTGGTGCTGTTCGGAATCGGGCTCACCCTGGGCAATGTGTGGGGTGGCAAGTCAGCGGACCGCTCAGTGGACCGCACTTTGATCATCTCGCTGGTGGTGTTGATTGCCGTGCTGTTGGCCTTTTCGGTGCTCATGCAATGGCCGCTGCCCGCTGCGCTGTCGATCCTGCTGTGGGGCGCTGCCAGCTTTGCTCTGGTGCCGCCGCTGCAGATGCGGGTGATGGAGGCCGCCAAAGACGCGCCTAACCTGGCTTCGGCGATGAACATCGGTGCGTTCAATTTTGGCAATGCGATTGGTGCGGCATTGGGTGGCGCGGTGATCAATGTCGGGCTGGGCTACCCAGCCATTTCCCTGGCAGGCGCACTGATGGCGGGCCTGGGCTTGCTGATGGTATTGGGGCTGAGCTGGCGTTCGCGGCGGGCCGACGCACGCGCTGGCCGGGAGGCGGTGCAAGCCTGAGTAGCGTTGCAGGTTGTTCGTCTAGACTTCATGCACCTTTCAACCCGAGGAGCCTTGCCATGAACAACAAGAATACGATCTGCCTCTGGTACAACGGCGATGCCCTGGCGGCAGCGACCTTCTACGCCAACACCTTCCCCAACAGCGAAGTAAAGGCCGTACACCGTGCGCCTGGCGACTATCCGGCTGGCAAGCAGGGAGATGAGTTGACCGTGGAGTTCACCGTACTGGGTATCCCCTGCGTGGGCCTCAATGGCGGCCCCCTGTTCAAGCACAGTGAGGCGTTTTCCTTTCAGGTGTCTACCGAGGATCAGGAGGAAACAGACCGCTTGTGGCACGCCATCATCGACAACGGTGGGCAGGCGAGCGCTTGCGGTTGGTGCAAGGACAAGTGGGGGCTGTCGTGGCAGATCTCGCCGCGGGTGTTGGTCGAAGCAGTTACCAGTAAAGATCCTGCCGTCGCCAAGCGTGCATTTGAAGCGATGATGACCATGACCAAGATCGACATCGCTGCCATCGAAGCCGCCATTGCCGGGAACTGAACGGTGGGAGCGCTCGAGCCCTAGCGAGGCCGCGATGGCGGTGGGTCAGGCAGCGCAAATGCCAACTGCACCACCGCCATCGCAGGCAAGCTCCCACATCTGGATTGCGCGCCCTCTCCCATGCGGCAAAAAAAGTCATACAACGGACGCCCGGTTGCGACACGGGCGATACCGGCCTATGTTCCAAGCCATGCTGTTTTTTTGCTGCCCCCCGCCCTACGTCCATCCCGTAACCAGGAGACGACATGCCCACGCCTTCACGCCCTGCCGTACTTGAACTGATCGGCAACACCCCGCTGGTCAAGGTCAGCCGCTTCGATACCGGCCCCTGCACGCTGTTTCTCAAGCTTGAATCGCAAAACCCCGGTGGTTCCATCAAGGACCGCATCGGCCTGGCGATGATCGACGCCGCTGAACGCGACGGTCGCTTGCGCCCGGGCGGTACCATCATTGAAGCCACCGCCGGCAATACCGGCCTGGGCCTGGCGCTGGTGGGCCGGGCCAAGGGTTACCGGGTGGTGTTGGTGGTGCCCGACAAGATGTCCACGGAAAAAGTGCTGCACCTCAAGGCCATGGGCGCCGAGGTGCATATCACCCGTTCCGATGTGGGCAAGGGCCACCCCGAGTATTACCAGGACGTGGCGGCACGTTTGGCCAAAGGTATTCCGGGCTCGTTCTTCGCCGACCAGTTCAATAACCCGGCCAACCCCTTGGCCCACGAGACCAGTACCGCGCCGGAGATCTGGGCGCAGACCCAGCACGATGTGGACGCGATTGTGGTGGGCGTCGGCTCGGCCGGCACCCTCACCGGCCTCACGCGTTTCTTCAAGCGCGTGCAACCCGAACTGGCCATGGTGCTGGCCGACCCGGTCGGTTCGGTGATGGCCGAATACAGCCGCAGCGGCACCTTGGGAACCCCCGGTTCCTGGGCCGTTGAAGGCATAGGCGAGGACTTCATCCCCTCGATCGCCGACCTGTCCAGCGTGCGCCACGCCTACTCCATCAGCGATGCCGACAGCTTCGACCACGCCCGCCAATTGCTAAAGGCCGAAGGCATCCTCGGCGGCTCATCCACCGGCACCCTGCTCGCCGCGGCCTTGCGCTACTGCCGCGAGCAAACCGAGCCCAAGCGCGTGGTGACCTTTGTTTGCGACACCGGTACGCGCTACCTGTCGAAGGTTTACAACGACCAGTGGATGAACGACGCGGGCCTGCTGCAGTACAAACACTACGGCGACCTGCGCGATCTGATCGCGCGCCGCTTCGAAGACGGCCGCGTGATCAGCGTAAGCCCCGACGACACCCTGCTCACCGCCTTCCAGCGCATGCGCCTGGCGGACGTGTCGCAACTGCCGGTGCTGGTCGATGGCCAGGCCCTGGTGGGGGTGATCGACGAGTCCGACATCCTGCTGGGCCTGCACCACGACGCCGCGGATTTTTCCATGACCGTCGCCAGCGCCATGACCAACACCCTGCATACCCTGGCCCCCAGCGCCAGCCTGGCCGAACTGCAGGCTGAACTGGATCGCGGCCTGGTCGCCATCATTGCCGACGCCTCAGGCTTTCACGGCCTGATCACCCGCGTCGACCTGCTTAACCACCTACGGAGATCCCTTGCATGAGCCAGCCCGATAAAAGCGCGTTTGCCACCCGTGTGATCCACGCCGGGCAGTCACCCGACCCGACCACGGGCGCGCTGATGCCGCCGATCTACGCCAACTCCACCTACCTGCAAGACAGCCCCGGCGTACACAAGGGTTTTGACTATGGCCGCTCCCATAACCCCACGCGTTTCGCCCTGGAACGCTGCGTGGCCGACCTTGAAGGCGGCAGCCAGGCATTTGCGTTTGCCTCGGGGCTGGCGGCGATCTCTACCGTGCTGGAACTGCTAGATGCTGGAGCGCATATCGTCTCGGGCAATGACCTGTACGGCGGTACTTTCCGGCTGTTCGACAAGGTGCGCCAGCGCAGTGCCGGGCACCGCTTCAGCTATGTCGACCTCAGCGACTTGTCGGCGTTTGAAGCGTCATTGCAGGACGACACGCGCATGGTCTGGGTCGAAACCCCAAGCAACCCGCTGCTGAGCCTGACCGACCTGCGCGCCGTGGCCCGCATCTGCCGTGCCCGCGGGATTATCTGCGTGGCCGACAACACCTTTGCCAGCCCCTGGATCCAGCGCCCGCTGGAGTTGGGCTTCGACATCGTGGTGCACTCCACCACCAAATACCTCAATGGGCATTCTGATGTGATCGGTGGTATCGCTGTTGTCGGTGATAACGCTGAATTGGCCGAACGCCTGGGCTTCCTGCAAAACTCCATCGGCGCCATCGCCGGGCCGTTCGATGCCTTCCTGACCCTGCGCGGGGTAAAAACCCTGGCGCTGCGCATGGAGCGCCATTGCAGCAATGCCCTGGACCTGGCCACCTGGCTGGAGCAACAGCCGCAAGTGTCACGGGTTCACTACCCGGGCCTCAAATCCCACCCACAGCACGACCTGGCCAAGCAGCAAATGCGCGGCTTTGGCGGGATGATTTCAGTGGACTTGAACAGCGACCTGGCCGGCGCGACGCGCTTTCTGGAAAACGTGAAGATCTTCGCCCTGGCCGAGAGCCTGGGGGGCGTGGAAAGCCTGATCGAGCACCCGGCGATCATGACCCATGCCAGCATCCCGGCGGCGACGCGGGCGCAATTGGGGATTGGCGATGGGCTGGTGCGGTTGTCGGTGGGGGTTGAGGATGTGGAGGATTTGCGCGCCGATCTGGCTCAGGCCTTGGCCCACATTTAACCGCCATGATCGTTCCCACGCTCTGCGTGGGAATGCAGCCAGGGACGCTCTGCGTTCCCAAGCGTGACGCAGAGCGTCACCGAATGCGTTCCCACGCAGAGCGTGGGAACGATCATTGCGTATCAGCCCTGGGTGATGTTGGCCCGCGCCGCATGCAGCTTCTTGTAGCTGTCAATCAGGCGCAAATGCCGGTCCAGGCCTTCCAGCTTCATGCTCGTCGGCGTGAGCCCATAAAAGCGCACACTGCCGTCGACCGAGCCGATCACCGCGTCCATGCGCTCGTTGCCAAACATGCGCCGGAAGTTGGCCTCGTAGTCAGCCAGTTCCAGGTCCTCATCCAGTTCCATCTCCAGCACCGCGTTCATCGCCTGGTAAAACAGGCCGCGCTCAACGGTGTTGTCGTTGTACTGCAGGAACATCTCTACGCATTCCTTGGCCTCTTCATACTGCTTCAGCGCCAGGAATATCAGCAGTTTCAGCTCCAGGATGGTCAACTGGCCCCACGCGGTGTTGTCATCGAACTCAATGCCAATCAGCGTAGTGATATCGGTGTAGTCGTCCAGTTCGCTTTCTATCAGACGCTCGACCAACGCCTGCAACTCATCCTCGCTGAGGCGGTGCAGGTTGAGGATGTCTTCGCGGAAAAACAGCGCCTTGTTGGTGTTGTCCCAGATCAGGTCATCCACCGGGTAGATTTCCGAGTAGTCCGGCACCAGGATGCGGCAGGCGGTAGCGCCCAAGTGCTCATACACCGCCATGTACGACTCTTTGCCCATGCCTTCGAGGATGCCGAACAGCGTGGCGGCTTCCTGGGCGTTGGAGTCTTCGCCCTGGCCGGAGAAGTCCCACTCGACGAATTCATAATCCGACTGAGCACTGAAGAAGCGCCACGACACCACGCCGCTGGAATCGATAAAGTGCTCGACGAAGTTGTTAGGTTCGGTGACCGCCTGGCCTTCGAAGGTCGGCTGCGGGAGGTCGTTCAAGCCTTCGAAGCTACGGCCTTGCAGCAGCTCGGTGAGGCTGCGTTCCAGCGCCACTTCCAGGCTCGGGTGCGCGCCGAACGAGGCGAACACGCCGCCGGTGCGCGGGTTCATCAAGGTCACGCACATCACCGGGAACTCACCGCCCAGGGAGGCATCCTTGACCAGCACCGGAAAGCCCTGGGCTTCCAGGCCTTCGATACCCGCCAGGATGCCCGGGTACTTGGCCAGCACTTCGGCGGGTACGTCCGGCAGGGCAAATTCGCCTTCGATGATTTCGCGCTTCACCGCCCGCTCGAAAATCTCCGACAGGCACTGTACCTGGGCTTCGGCCAAGGTGTTACCCGCGCTCATGCCGTTGCTCAGGTAGAGGTTTTCGATCAGGTTGGACGGAAAATACACCACCTCGCCATCGGACTGACGCACGAACGGCAGGGAGACAATGCCACGGGCTTCGTTGCCGGAGTTGGTGTCGAACAGGTGTGAACCGCGCAGCTCGCCCTCGCGGTTGTAGACTTTCAGGCAGTAGGCATCGAGGATTTCACTCGGCAGCTCATCGTTGGGGCCCGGCTGGAACCAACGCTCGTCCGGGTAATGCACGAACGGCGCGTTGGCCAGATCCTCACCCCAGAACTGGTCGTTGTAAAAGAAGTTGCAGTTCAGGCGCTCGATGAACTCACCCAGCGCCGACGCCAACGCGCCCTCTTTTGTCGCGCCTTTGCCGTTGGTAAAGCACATCGGCGAATGGGCGTCGCGGATATGCAGCGACCACACGTTGGGCACGATATTGCGCCACGAGGCAATCTCGATCTTCATGCCCAGGCCCGCGAGAATCGCCGACATGTTGGCGATGGTCTGCTCCAGCGGCAGGTCCTTGCCGGCAATGTAGGTGCCCGCTGCGGACGTGGAGTTGGGCATCAACAACGCCTGGGCATCGGCGTCGAGGTTGTCGACTTCCTCAATCACGAATTCCGGCCCGGCCTGCACCACCTTCTTCACGGTGCAGCGGTCGATGGAACGCAGGATGCCTTGGCGGTCCTTGTCGGAGATGTCTGCGGGCAATTCGACCTGAATCTTGAAAATCTGGTTGTAGCGGTTTTCCGGGTCGACGATGTTGTTCTGCGACAGGCGAATATTCTCGGTGGGAATATTGCGCGTCTGGCAGTACAACTTCACAAAGTACGCCGCACACAACGCCGACGAAGCCAGGAAGTAGTCGAATGGCCCCGGTGCCGAACCGTCGCCCTTGTAGCGGATGGGCTGGTCGGCAATGACCGTGAAGTCATCGAACTTGGCTTCAAGCCGAAGGTTGTCGAGAAAGTTGACCTTAATTTCCATGCGGGCACACCAGAATAACGAGCTAAACAAATTGGCCGCCATTATGAAGCGTTTCGCCGGGAAGTCTCAGGGATTTGCGTATGGGCTGCCGATCGGTGCTAACTTCCAACCAGTTAGATAATGTTCACCTCTGCCAGGACAGGCCATGGAACCGATAGCGACTAACGCCGCATTGTTGATCATCGATATGCAAAAAGGCATGGCCGATCCCACCCTTGGCCGCCGCAACAACCCAGACGCCGAGCTGCGCATACAGCAATTGCTCAATGCCTGGCGCCAGGCGCAACGCCCGATCATTCATGTGCGGCATATCTCCCGCTCTGCCGCTTCAGTGTTCCGGCCAGGCCAGCCCGGCTGTGAGTTCCAGGATGCGCTGCACCCCCTGGCCCAGGAGCATGTGGTTGAAAAAAACGTACCAGATGCGTTCAGCGCCACGGGCCTGGAGCGCTGGCTGCACCTGCGCTCGATCCAGCAGTTGGTAATCGTCGGGGTCATCACCAACAATTCAGTGGAATCCACCGCACGCTCGGGCGGCAACCTGGGGTTCGACGTGATCGTGGCGGCGGATGCGTGTTTTACCTTCGATCAAACCGACTTGTCGGGGCGGCTGTGGGCCGCAGAGGATGTGCATGCGTTGTCGCTCAGTAACTTGGCGATGGACTATGCAAGGGTGTTCAATACCGGGGAAATATTAGATCCATGTAACCCGCGATGCGCTTTTTGATGCATGCTGCACCTGTGGCGAGGGAGCTTGCTCCCGTGACAGCCCTAAAGCTGCCGCTTACCTAAATGTCGCCCCGATTCGCCTGCCCCCATCGTTCATGGAAAACGGCTAAAACACCCCGGCATCCTCCAGCATTTGCGGCAACGCCTGCGGCCATACCGTATCGCTCGTCGCGAGCAGCGCCTCTGCCGACCACCAATGATGATCCGCCATCACCTGGGTCTCCTCTACTGTCCATTCGGCCCTGGAAAGCGCGTCGCTGGATGCATGCACAACGAAGTACCGCTCTACTGCCAACACGGTTTCACCGCTGGGTAACATCAACGGGAAACTACGCTCTGCCACGGATTCCCCAACGCTGCTGACGGTGATACCAGTCTCTTCGCGCAACTCACGAATCGCAGCGCTGTGGAAGCTCTCCCCTGCCTCCACGCCACCGCCGGGCGTGGCCCAGTAATCCTGGCCGGCCAGGGCGCCGTCTTTATGCACGAAGCGAAACAGCAACACTTGCTGTGCAGGGTTGATGACCAGTAATCGTGCGGCTTTGCGTTCACGCATCTGATTGATTCCTTTCTATGAGGGCCGAAACCATCCAGCTCAGAAACGCCCGTAGGCGTGTCGTAAATGCCTCGCCCTCGGCGCTCGGGTTGCGTGCTTCAAACAGGAAGTAGGCGATTTGCACGCGCATGTTCGGGTAATGCTGGACGAACAGCCCGACGTAGTCTTCCAGGGTTTGCGGCCAGTTTTGCGCATCTTCCGCTCGCAGGATGTGGGTGGCGCGGATCAAGGCCCGTGATGCTTCCCGCTGCAGGCCAAGCCGCGTGTGTTCAGGGCTGGCCTGTTCAATGCGCACCAGGTAAGTCGTGAGCGCCTGTTCAAAATCACCATTGACCGCCAGGGCGATGGCGCGGGACGGGCGAAACGGTTCGACGTGCAGTGACAGGTCTTCGCCCCAGAGACAGCGGCAATGATGTTTGAGCCAGAAGCCCCAACTGTTTCGGTTTTCGGGCGCCAACACCTGGGCGCGGTGGCCGATGTCGAAGTCGATCTTGGTGACGCTCGGATGCCGTTGCTCCAAAGCGAGTCGGGCCGACTCCAATTGTTCAAGCACCGGCGCATTCGGTGGTTCGACCAGTATCAGTGAAAGGTCAAGGTCGCAAACTCCGGCCTCGCCCTCGCCCCGTGCAATGCTGCCATACAGGTAAATCCCGTGCAGCCCCAGCTCAGGCCGGGACAAAGTCGTGCAGATGTCCGTCAGCAGGGGCTGGAACTCGGGTTGTATAGGCGTATCGGCAACGGTGAGGATATAGCCATCGGCATCGATGCCAGCAGGTTTTTGGGTAGTCACGGGCGGTGCACCTCAATCACCAACCCTTCCTCTTCACTCGGCACACTGAAATGGCGAGTGATCAGGTCGAACTCGGCATCGCTGGCGGCAAAATCGTGGTCACCTCGGGCGTTGCGGGCGTGCAGGCGCGCACGACAGGTGGCATCGTCCAGCTCCAGGTAATGCAGGCAGTGCGGCACCTTGGCTGCCTGGGCCAGGCCGAGTAACCATTGACGATTGGCGAGGGTATTGGCCGGAAAATCCAGCACCACATTGACGCCGCACGCCAACAGATTGATCACCAGCGGCTCAAGTACCCCACGAACCTGTTGGGCACAGCGCAGGTAGTCGGCAATGCTCTGGATCTCGCCGGGATAGAGATTGGCAAGCCACTGGTCTTCACTGAGCACAATGGCCCCATGCTCGGCGGCCAGGGTCTTGGCGAGTGTGGACTTGCCGGCGGCGATCTTGCCGCAGAGCAGATGCAGGGTGGGCATAACGCGATTCCTCATGTCGGGCCAGGAAGAATGAGTCATATAGCCGCTGTGGTAAACATATGCAGGCATAGGTATCTACATAACGTTGTGGGCTGTAGCAGCAGACGGTAACCACGATGCGAAGCGAGCCGCTCTTGCTCTGCTTGTGATCTTGATCTCAGGCGCCCCGTTAAACCACGCTGGC
>NZ_MPBM01000006.1:0-119693 GCF_001907715.1 Pseudomonas sp. BTN1
GACTGGGTTTTTTGGAAGAAACCGGCGCGACCAGTGCGACCTGTTCTCCCACCTTGAACACCTGCTCCACGCTAAGTGCCGAACCACTTAAAAAGCTGTCGGCCCACGTATCAAAGGTATTCAGGCAGGTGCGGAAATCCGCGAATACGCGCTCAACCTTCGGCGCTTCGGGATCCATGGGCACTAGCACCAGGTTGGCCAGCACCGAGATCAAGAGACAGCCCCATTCATCAGGGCTCTAACGAACACCACCATCTGCATTCCCTCGCACTGTTTGATCAGGCGAGGGACTTTGCAGAGGTTTGCCGGGGTGAGGAGTAGAGCTTATCCGGCAGTGGTGTGGGATGTTTCAGTTACTGCCAGGCACTGGGTTCGGCATGCCGACGAACCCCGGTTAGACTTACCTGTCGATATCAGCACTGCCCGGCCTGTCGTTAACCAAGGAAGCCTCATGTATTCAACCCGTCTGCTGTTCTGCCTTATTCCGTTGTGGGTACTGGCCGGTTGCTCCACCTCCCGTGGCCCCCAGCAGCCCGAGCGCAGTGAAGCCGAGGTCAAGGCGCAGATCGTGCGCCTGCTGCCGGCCAAGGTGTCGGACCGCAACGGTTGGGCCCAGGACATCTACACCGCCTTCGACACCCAGAAAATCTACCCAAGCACCGAAAACATCTGTGCGGTATTGGCGGTGACCGAGCAGGAGTCCACCTATCAGGTCGACCCGCCGGTGCCGGGCATGGGCAAGATCGCCCAGGATGAAATCCTGCGCCGCGCCGCCAAGGTGCATGTGCCGGCATTCGTGGTGCGCAGCACCTTGCAACTGCGCTCGCCCACCGGCAAAACCTACGCCGATCGTTTGAATGCCGCCCGTACGGAAAGGGATTTGAGCGGCATCTTCGACGACTTCATCAGCATGGTGCCCCTGGGCAACACCCTGTTTGGCGGGTTCAACCCGGTACACACTGCAGGCCCCATGCAGGTCAGTATCGACTTTGCGCAGAAACAGGCGCGGGGTTATCCCTACACGGTGGACGGTACGATTCGCCGCGAAGTGTTTACCCGTCGCGGCGGCATGTACTTCGGCATCGCCCACTTGCTCGGCTACCCGGTGAGCTACGACCAGCCGCTGTACCGCTTTGCCGATTTCAACGCCGGTTGGTACGCCAGCCGCAATGCCGCGTTCCAGGCTGCAGTCAGTCGTGTTTCAGGCAAAGAGCTGGCGCTGGATGGGGATTTGATCCGCTATGGCTCATTGCTGCCCGGCACCACCGAGCTGGCGGTGCGTTCACTGGGGGCGAAATTGGATATGCGCAACCCGAGCATCCGCAGCCAACTGGAGCAGGGCGAGCAGTTGGATTTCGAGGACACCACCTTGTACAAGCGCGTTTTCAGCCTGGCCGACCAGGCGGCCGGCAAGCCGCTGCCTCGGGCGATCCTGCCGGGTATTGTGCTCAAGAGCCCGAAGATCACCCGCAACCTGACCACGGCCTGGTTTGCCAAGCGCGTGGATGAGCGTTACCAGCGCTGCATGAAGCGCTGATCAACCGCGACGCTTGACGAACCGGCGCCACAAGCCCACCCACAACCACACCACCGGGAACGCCAGGATCACGAAGGGCAGCACATAGCTGGCACGTTCCAGGGCGTCTGCGGTGCCGTTCACCAGGTTGTCTCCCAGGTTGCTGAACATCCGGGTGAACCTTGACACCTGGTTGGCGCCGTCGGAGGAGCGGAAGTTCAAGGTCACGCGGTTGGTGTCGAGGCGGCGTTGCTGGCCGGCGGCAACCTGAGCCAGTTCCTGCAGCTCGTTTTCAATGCCGGCTTGCTCTTTGCTCAGGACGATCAGGTCGCTGACGGTGATGTCCTCGCGCTTGGCCAGTTCATCGAGGCGTTGCTGCTGAGCTTGCAGGCGGTCCTGGCGGCGGCGCACATCCGCCACGGCATCGGCCAGGTCTTCGGCAGTGGTGATGCGCTGGCCGAGCTTACCGCCTTCGGCCGCCAGGGCGACCATCGGCTCCACACCCGTGGGCGCGATCCGCAGGATGATCTGGCCACCTTGGCCGTCTTCGGTAATGCCAAGGATATTGCAGGCACCAAAGCGCGCCGTTTCACACGCCTCACGAGTGGCCTGCATACGCGGCGCAAGCAGGCCGCCGGGCAGGGCCAGGGTCAATTCATGCTCATAGGCCAGTTGCGCCCCGGCCTTGCCCTGTTCGCCATTGATGACCGTGGCGCGAGAGTGGTCCTTGGGGGAACAACCGGCCAAGGCCAGGCCAGCAAGCAAGATCAACAGCGGCGCGCGTAGCGGGTGGGAGTTGCCGTCCAGGTGGCGCATGGCGTTTCCTTGAAATGTGCAGGAGAAATTGGCCGAGATTAAAGCGGGTCTGGCCCATTAACGCAAAGCATTGCCCGGGATTTGCCCGGCTGATGGTGGTGGCTGCCGGGTCGAGGCTGGCGTACACCTCAAGCCTCACACCAGGGAAGCATCCGCCATGAACGCTCAGACCGTCCCCCAAGGCTTTGTCCCATTGCCGCGCAGCAGCCCGTTGCTGGAACTGCTCGGCCCGGCGTATTGCCGTGGCGAAGGTTTGCAATTGGAAGTCGGCCTGCGCGCCGATCATCGCCACGCCAATGGGCGAGGTACGGTGCACGGCGGGGTGCTGGCGACGCTGGCCGATATCGGCATGGGGTACGCCATGGCGTTTTCCAGTGAGCCGCCGTTGCCGTTGATTACCGCCAGCATGACCGTGGATTACCTGGGCGCCGTGCAGGTAGGGGAGTGGATGGTGGTGCGTCTGGAAAGCCATAAGCGCGGACGGCAGATGGCGTTCGCCACGCTGAGTTTGCAAGTGGAGGAGCGCGTGGTGCTGCGGGCGAGCGCGGTGTTTGCGGTGCCGCAAGCTGACAGGCAGTGAGATCAAATGTGGGAGCTGGCTTGCCTGCGATAGGGGTGTGTCAGTTAGCAATGATCTGACTGATAGACCGCTATCGCAGGCAAGCCAGCTCCCACATTTTTATCGAGTTCATTCAGGGGATATCGATAAAAGAAAAGGCCTGGCTTTTCGTGGAGCCGGGCCTTTTCTGTGTTGCTCTTATTGGCATGGGGGCCGCTACGCAGCCCAACGGGAGCAAGCTCCCTCGCCACAACCGCGATCCGGTTCAGTTGCGTTCGAGCGCCAGGGCCACGCCTTGGCCGCCGCCGATGCACAGCGTTGCCAAGCCTTTCTTGGCATCGCGCTTGATCATTTCGTGCAGCAGGGTCACCAGTACGCGGCAGCCTGAAGCACCGATCGGGTGGCCGATGGCGATGGCGCCGCCGTTGACGTTGACCTTCTGCGCGTCCCATTCCAGCTCTTTGCCCACCGCCAGGGATTGCGCGGCGAAGGCTTCGTTGGCTTCGATCAGGTCTAGATCAGCCAACTGCCAGCCGGCCTTGTCCAGGCAGCGGCGGGTGGCCGAGACCGGGCCGATGCCCATTATGGCCGGGTCGACGCCCGCGTTGGCGTAGCTGGCGATACGCGCCAGTACGGGCAGGCCGAGAGCCTTGGCTTTGTCGGCGCTCATCAGCAGCACGGCCGCAGCGCCGTCGTTCAGGCTGGAGGCGTTGCCGGCGGTGACGCTGCCGTCTTTCTTGAACGCAGGCTTGAGCTTGGCCAGGGATTCGGCGGTGGTGCCGGCGCGGGGTTGTTCGTCCACCGCGAAGGCCACCGGGTCGCCTTTGCGCTGGGGAATCAGGATTGGCGTGATCTCATCGGCAAAGCGCCCGGCTTCGATAGCGGCCGCGGCTTTTTGCTGGGAGGCGGCGGCAAAGGCGTCCTGGGCTTCGCGGCTGATGCCGTACTTGTCCACCAGGTTCTCGGCGGTGATGCCCATGTGGTAATCGTTGAACGCATCCCACAGGCCGTCGGTGATCATGCTGTCGATCATCTTCGCGTGGCCCATGCGCAACCCGGTGCGTGCGGCAGGTAATACGTACGGGGCCAGGCTCATGTTCTCCATGCCACCGGCAATGATCACCTCGGCGTCGCCGCAACGAATGGCCTGTGCGCCCAGGTGCAAAGCCTTGAGGCCCGAACCGCAGACCTTGTTCAGGGTCAGGCTCGGCACCGCGTGGGGCAGGCCGGCAAGGATCGAAGCCTGGCGTGCCGGGTTCTGGCCGCTGCCTGCGGTGAGCACCTGGCCGAGGATCACTTCATCCACTTGCGCCGGGTCCAGGCCGGTCTGCTGCAGCAGGCGACGGATCACGGCGGCACCCAGTTCCGGGGCCGGAATGTTCGCCAGCGAACCTTGGAAGCTGCCCACGGCGGTGCGGGTGGCAGCAACAATCACGACGTCTTGCATGGAATCTGTCCTCACTGGAAGTGCATTTCTGGAACGTGGTCCGGGACGATCAGTTTACCGGCGGTCTTGCTCACAATCTCTTCAACGCTGACGCCAGGTGCGCGTTCCTTGAGGACAAAAGCGCCATTTTCGATTTCCAGGTACGCCAGGTCCGTGAGCACACGCTTGATGCAGTTGGCACCGGTCAGCGGCAGGCTGCATTGGCTGAGCAACTTGGACTCACCGTCTTTGGATGCGTGAGTCATGATCACAATGATGTTTTCTGCGCCGGCCACCAGGTCCATGGCACCGCCCATGCCCTTGACCAGTTTGCCGGGGATCATCCACGAAGCGATGTTGCCCTGTACGTCCACTTCGAATGCGCCCAGTACGGTGAGGTCGACATGCCCACCGCGAATCATCGCGAACGACTCGGCGGAGGAGAAGATCGAAGCGCCGATGCGTGCGGTGACGGTCTGCTTGCCGGCGTTGATCATGTCGGCGTCGATGGTTTCTTCGGTCGGGAACGGGCCCATGCCAAGCAGGCCGTTTTCCGATTGCAGCATCACTTCCATGCCGTCGGGGATGTAGTTGGCCACCAGGGTCGGAATGCCGATACCGAGGTTGACGTAGTAACCGTCCTGCATCTCGCGGGCAACGCGTTGAGCCATTTGTTCGCGGGTAAGCGCCATGATTGTTTCCTCTTATTGTTCTGGACGGGGATTATTTGCGGACGGTGCGCTGTTCAATGCGCTTTTCGAAGGTGCCGCAGATGATCCGGTCGACGTAGATGCCAGGGGTGTGGATCTGCGCCGGGTCCAGCTCGCCCGGTTCGACGATTTCCTCGACTTCGACCACGGTGATCTTGCCGGCGGTGGCGGCCAGCGGGTTGAAGTTCTGGGCGGTGTGACGGTAGATAACGTTACCGAAGTGGTCGGCTTTCCAGCCTTTGACGATGGCAAAGTCGCCGGTGATGGACTCTTCCATCAGATACGGGCGGCCCTTGAATTCGCGGGTTTCCTTGCCTTCGGCAACGGGGGTGCCGACGCCAGTGGCGGTAAAGAAGGCCGGAATGCCGGCACCGCCTGCGCGCATTTTTTCTGCCAGGGTGCCTTGAGGGGTAAGCACCACCTCAATCTCGCCGCTGAGCAGTTGTTTCTCGAAGAGGGCGTTTTCACCCACGTAGGAAGCGATCACTTTGCTGATCTGCTTCTGTTCCAGCAGCACACCCAGGCCGAAGCCATCGACGCCACAGTTGTTGGAGACCACCGTCAGGTCGCGGGTACCTTTGCGCTTGATTTCGGCAATGAGGTTTTCCGGAATGCCACACAGACCAAAACCACCGGAGAGCACGGTCATGCCGTCTTCCAGGCCTGCCAGCGCTTCTTCATAGGACGCCACGCGTTTATCGAAACCTGCCATATGCACCTCTTTTATTGTTTGTGGTCCAGCCAGTGAGTTGAGTGTTGCGCCAGCGGATTGATTTGTTAAGTTGTTTTTTAAGGTTGATTGATTTAGAAAACAGCATAGTCCAGTCGTCGTCCGGAGCTGCGTCATGACCGTTAAACAGATGCGTGCCTTTCTCGCTGTTGCTCAGAGTCTGAGTTTTGCCGCTGCCTGCGAGCGTTTGCACCTCTCCCAGTCGGCGTTGAGCTTGACCATCAAGGGCCTCGAAGAAGGCTTGGGCGGGCGCCTGTTCAGCCGTAATACCCGTAACGTCGCGTTGACCCCTGAAGGCGAGTCCCTGCTGCCCCTGGCCCGCCGGCTGATTGCCGATTGGGACAACGCCGAAGACGAGCTGCGCCAGCGTTTTACCTTGCAACGCGGGCGCGTCACGGTGGCCGCTATGCCGTCGTTCGCCGGCAACCTGTTGCCGCCGATCCTGAAGATATTCCGCGCCCGTTACCCTCAGGTGAACGTGACGGTGCATGACCTGATCAATGAGCAGGTGCTGGAGATGGTGCGCGACCGTCAGGTGGAGCTGGGGGTGGCGTTCGAGCCGTCCGATGGTTCGTCATTGGCGTTCACACCGTTGTACCTGGATCGCTTTGTCGCCGTGGTCCCAGGAGATTCAGCCTTGGCACAGCGTGCTGAAATCGACTGGAAAGCCTTGTTGGAGCAGCCGTTCATCACCCTGCAGCGGCCTTCCACTGTGCGGGTGATGCTGGAAGAACACCTCGGCGCCTTGCAGATGAAATTGCCCGTTGCCTTGGAAAGCCATCAACTGGCGACGGTGGGCAAGATGGTTGCCAGCGGTTTGGGGGTTAGTGCAGTGCCAGCGTTATGCGCCAGGCAGATGGAGGAGGCGGGAGCCCATTGCATTACCTTGACTGGCCCGGTGATCGAGCGGCCGATTGGGGTGCTGACCAAGCCGGGGCATGAACTGTCGGCGGCGGCGCAGGTGTTGTTTGATATCTTTCGGGATGAGGCGGGGAAGGGCAGGTTTCCAACTTTTTAAATCAGTAAATACACATGTGGGAGCTGGCAAGCCAACTCCCACATTGATTGAGTACTACTTAGTAGTAACGGTCGATCACTTTAACTTGCGAGCTGTCTTTGAAAGACGCCCAGGCATTGTTAAGTGTGTCGAACACTTGCTCGATAAAGTTGCGATCAGCGGCGGCCTTCTTGCCGACATAACCCTGGCCACGGCGGTACATCTTCAGGCGTGCCGCCAGCTCACGGTTGTTACGGTCAAACTCGGCTTCTTCGGTATGGGGCGCCAGGCAGTCAATTTGCACTTCGCCGGATTTGCCAATCCACAGAATATGGTCGTCGAGTGTGTCTTTCTGCGCTGCGAACATCTCAGCCAATTCATCGATAGTGGGTTGGTTGTTCAGATTCATGTGTAAGCCCCTTGACCAGTTGGCGATCTATCAGTTGATTCGTTAATACCAGTAAGTTGTCTCCGGTCACTAAAACCGGGCGTCAGCGACGGGCTGCCGAATACGGGCAGGGTCTTGAAGCTGATGCATGTAGTCTTGCTGATGGACTGCTACGCAATGCTCTGATCACGAAGACAAGCTGCGTTTGAGCGCCTTGTACCTGTCCCTTCCGGGGCCGGTCAGCTTCATCAATCTGCCTTGTGGGCAGTGCACATCCGGAAAAACAGCTCGGCGGTCAGACGAGCCTGTTCAAAACGCTTGTTACCAACGCTCTCGATCCGAGAGACGTCTAGATCATGCAAGGACAAAAAGGTTACGTCAACGGTTATGTAGTGATTATTTTTGCTCACTACATAAATTGCCGCGGGGACGGGGGAATGCGCGAAAACGTGACTTGGGCGTCATTTTCTGTGCGGTGGGTCGCAGGGTTTTGGTGGCGAGTTTACGCAGGCCAGCTCCCACATGTTGATGCGTCGCTATCTCAATCTCTCGGACAGTAAGGGTAATAGCCGCTCGCACGAGGCCTGGATCTTCACCTGCAACAGCTCATCACCCCGAGTCTTGCCCAGGTTGATGGCGATCACCGGCTTACCCTGATCGACCATCGCCTTGCACAGGCGAAACGCCGAATAGGCCATCAGCGATGACCCCACCACCAACAGTCCTTCGGCATGCTCTACCGCCGTCATTGCCTTGAGCGCCGTCGCTGGTGCGACGTTCTCGCCAAAGAACACCACATCCGGTTTCAGCCGTTCGCCATTGCAATGTGGGCAGCGGGGTACCTGGAAGCGCTGTTCAAAGGCCGGATCGAGCAAGGTGTCGCCATCCGGCGCTTGCACCGCATGAACCTGTGCCATGTGCGGGTTATCGACCTCCATCTGCCGCTGGATCACGTCGCGCTCGCTACGCAATTGGCAATCCAGGCACAGCACCCGATGCAAGCTGCCATGCAGCTCGATCACACCCTGGCTGCCGGCCTGGTCATGCAGGGTGTCGACGTTCTGCGTAATCAGCCCGCTGATGTGGCCACGGTGCTGCAGCGTCGCGAGCGCCAGGTGGGCCTTGTTCGGCTGGGCAATGCGCACCCGTGGCCACCCCAGCATCGCCCGCGCCCAGTAGCGGCGCCGCGCCTCGGGAGTGGCGAGGAATTCCTGGTACATCATCGGTGGCTTGCCCCGGCGTACACCTTCCCCGTCCCGGTAATCCGGGATACCTGAAGATGTACTGATCCCTGCGCCGGTCAGCACCAGGAAACGCCGGCCGGTCATGGCCCGGTGCAGGGTGTCGAGGTGATCTTCCTGATGGTCCAGCGTGTCGAGCATGGGTTCCCCCTATTCGCCGCGGATGTACTGTTCCAGCTGCTGGATCAAGGCCGCTTGTTCGGCAATCGCTTCCTTGACCAGGTCACCGATGGACAGCAGGCCCAGCAGTTTGCCGTCTTCGACCACCGGCAGGTGGCGCAGGTGACTGTCGGTCATGATGTTCATGCATGCCTCGACACTCTTGTGAGTATCCACCGTGATCACCGGCGAGCTCATCACCTCATGGACCTTGGTGGTGACCGACGAGAGGCCCTTGAGCATGATTTTGCGCGCGTAATCCCGTTCACTGATGATGCCGACCACCACGTCATCCTTGACCACTGGCAAGGCACCGACGTTTTTCTCGGACATCCGCACCAGCGCTTCAAACACGGTGTGGTCCCATTTGATCGTGTGGACGTCCTGGTTTTTCTGATCCTTGGCTTTCAGCAGTTGTGCAACGGTCTTCATGGCGGCCACTCCGGTGTTGTTGTTGGTAGTCCAGATCCCCTACAGAATCCTAGACCGAACTCGCCGGAGCAAGGGCCAATGCGGCGTTAAACCTGTCGAAAAACGTCATGTGCCGGTTTTTTTTGGTATCTATCCCGCATTTACCGGCTTTTTCCCGCGTTTGGGGCTGGCGCCGGCCTTGCGCGGGGCGGCCTTGCGTTTCTTTTTCCAGGGCGTTGCACCTCGTCCAGCCGGGCTGGCGGGGCCAGTGATAGTCATGCGCATGCCGTTACAGCGTGCCACCTGCTTGCTCATCCACGCCGCTTGCTTGGCGACGAATTCCTCCAGGCTCATTTCGCCGCTTTGCACCATGTCCAGCGCCTGTTCCCAGATGGCGGTGGTGCCGGGGTCGGCGATGGCGCGGGGCACTGCGTCAATCAGGCTGAACGCGGCGGGGGTTGCCGACAGGGCCTTGCCGTTTTTCACCAGATAACCGCGGTCCAGCAAGCCCTGGATGATCCCGGCGCGGGTGGCCTCGGTGCCGATGCCAGTGGTGTCCTTGAGTTTTTGCTTGAGCAACGGGTCCTCCACCAGCTTGGCGACGTTTTTCATGGCCTTGATCAGGTCGCCTTCGGTAAAGGGCTTGGGCGGCTGGGTCCACAGGTCCTTGAGGTTGACCTTGGCCACGGCGTAGTCGTGGCCCTGCACCAGCGTCGGCAACGCTTGGGGCGCAGGGGCTTCGCGACCTTTGGCGGGTGCCAGCGCTTCGGGCAAGGCGCGTTTCCAGCCCGGTTCAATAATGACTTTGCCCACCGCGCGCAACGCTTGGCCGGCACAGTCGAAATCGGCCTGGGTGCGGTCGTATTCATGGTTGGGCAGGAACTGCGCCAGGTAGCGCGCACGAATCAGCGTATAGACCGCACGGTGCTTGCCGGTCAGTTGGCTGACCTCCTTGCCGGCTCCGGTGGGGATGATGCCGTGGTGGGCGCTGACTTTCGCGTCGTTCCAGGCCCGCGAACGGCGCCGAGGGTCGATGTGCGACATCAGCTCGTTGACCGCCGTGTCCGCACGGCCCAGCGCCGCAAGAATCTTCGGCGCTTCACTTTGCTGGCTCAACGGCAGGTAGCCGCAATCGCTGCGCGGGTAGGTGATGGCCTTGTGGGTTTCGTACAGGGATTGAGCGATGTCCAGGGTTTCCTGGGCGCCCAGGCCGAGCTTCTTCGAACAGATCTCCTGCAAGGTGCCGAGGTCGAAGGGCAGGGGCGCCACTTCGCGCATGCGCTCGGTACGCAGTTTCACCAGTCGCGCCGTGGCGGCGTTGAGCATGGCGTCGGCGGCGTCCCGCGCCAGTTGCGGGTTGAGGCAACGGCCCTGGTCGTCACAGGCATCGTCAGGGGCGCGCCATTGGGCGGTGAAGGTCATGTGCTTGTGACGCAGGTCGACATCAATGGCCCAATAGGCCACCGGCACGAAGTCGGCAATGCTGCGGTCACGGTCCACCACCAGGCGCAGGGTCGGGGTTTGCACCCGGCCTACCGGCAGCACGCCCTGGTAACCGGATTGGCGCCCCAGCAGGGTAAACAGGCGACTCATGTTCATGCCGATCAGCCAGTCGGCACGCGAGCGCCCCAGTGCCGAATGATACAGGCTGAAGGTTTCTGCACCGGGTTTGAGCGCCGCCAGGGCCTTGCGAATGGAGGCGTCGTCGAGCGCCGACAACCACAGCCGCTGGATCGGCCCGCGGTAGCGGCAGTGTTCTACCAGTTCACGGGCGATCATCTCGCCTTCACGGTCGGCGTCGGTGGCGATCACCAGTTCCTGGGCTTCGCCCAGCAAGCGCTTGACGGCCTTGTATTGGCTGGCGGTCTTGGGCTTGACCAGCATCTTCCATTTTTCCGGGACGATCGGCAGGTCGGCCAGCACCCAGCGTTTGTATTTGGCGTCGTAGGCGTCGGGCGGGGCGGTTTCCAGCAGGTGGCCGATGCACCAGGTGACCGTGACTCCATTACCCAGCCAGCACCCATCGCCACGGCGGCTGGCGCCAAGCACAGCCGCGATATCCTTGGCCTGGGAGGGTTTTTCACAGAGGTACAGCCGCATGGTCATCACATCAGATCGGGTTGATGCCTTGCAGGATGCTTATTTGAAGGGGTTTGAGCAACCATTATCTGTATGGATGTACAGCAATTTGTGTGGGTGCCATACGTCGCTGTAGGAGCGAGCTTGCTCGCGAAGGTCGTTAACGATGCCGCGGGGCGCCTGGTGCCCCGCGTTGCTCTCAGGTTCTTCGCGAGCGAGCTCCTACAAGGGAGAGGTATCAGTTTTTTTCGATATCTACATGCCGGGTTTCCTTGAGGCAGAACAACCCGACGATCAGGCTCACGCCCGTCACCACCACCGGGTACCACAACCCATAGAAGATATCGCCGGTGTACACCACCAGGGCGAACGACACAGTGGGCAGGAACCCGCCAAACCAGCCGTTACCGATGTGGTAGGGCAGGGACATCGAGGTGTAGCGGATGCGCGTCGGAAACAGCTCCACCATCAACGCCGCCAAGGGCCCGTAGCACATGGCGGCGATGAAGATCAGCACCACGATCAGCACCACCACCATCAGCTTGTTGACCTGGGCCACATCCGCCGATGACGGGTAACCGGCCAGGGCCACGGCGCCACGCAGGGCCGCTTCATCAAAACCGTCGATACGCACATCGCCGACGCTCACTTGCACCGGGCTGCCCGCAGGGGCGGCGGCGCTGCTGTAGGGCAGCCCCTGTTTGACCAGGAAGGTCTTGACCTTGTCGCAGGGGCTGTCAAAACGTGCCTTGCCCACCGGGTCGAACTGGAAGGTGCAGGTGGCCGGGTCGGCCAGTACGGTGATCGGCGCCTGTTGGCTGGCCTGGTCCATTGCGGGGTTGGTGTAGTGCGCCAGGCCCTTGAAGATCGGGAAGTACAGCGCGGTCGCCAACAGCAGGCCGAGCATCAGCACCGGCTTGCGCCCGACCTTGTCCGATAGCCAGCCAAACAGGATAAAGAACGGTGCGCCGATCACCACGCTGATGATCAACAGCATATTGGCCAGGGCTGGGTCCATGCGCAGGAACTGGGTGAGGAAGAACAGCACATAAAACTGCGCTGCGTAGAAGGTCACCGCCTGCCCGCCGTTGATGCTGAACAGCGCGATCAGCACCACCTTGAGGTTTTCCCACTTGCCGAAGGACTCGCGAATCGGCGCCTTGCAGGCCTTGCCTTCCTCTTTCATCTTCAAGAAGGCGGGCGATTCGTGCAGGCTCATGCGGATCCAGGTCGAGATGCCCAGCAGCACGATGGAAAACAGGAACGGAATGCGCCAGCCCCACACCTCGAACTGATCGCCGGTGAAGTAACGGCAGGCCAGCACCACCAGCAGCGACAGCAGCAGGCCGAGGGTGGCGGTGGACTGAATCCAGCTGGTGTGCAGGCCGCGCTTGCCCGGTGGCGCATGCTCGGCCACGTAGGTAGCGGCGCCGCCGTACTCACCGCCCAGCGCCAGGCCCTGCAGCATGCGCAGCACAATGAGGATGATCGGTGCGGCAATGCCGATGCTGGCGTAGGTCGGCAGCAACCCGACGCAGAAGGTTGCCACGCCCATCAGGATGATGGTCACGAGGAAGGTGTACTTGCGCCCGATCATATCGCCCAGCCGGCCGAACACCAGCGCTCCGAATGGCCGCACCACAAAGCCTGCGGCGAAAGCCATCAAGGCAAAGATAAACGCCGTGGTGTCGTTGACCCCGGCGAAGAACTGCTTGCTGATCACCGCCGCCAGGGCGCCGTAGAGGAAAAAGTCATACCACTCGAACACCGTCCCCAAAGAGGAGGCGAAGATGACCTTTCTTGATTCGTTGGCGGTACTTGCACTGGCCGCCGAGCCCAGGGGTTGAGCATGTTCTGACATCGGGTGTCCCTCACAGTGATTATTTATTGTTTTTCCACTGTCGGCGCCAACCTCGGCGCCGGTGTTTTTCAACTTCATATAGCGTTAATGATTACGCGGGGTGCCCTGTGGTGCGCGGTGCTGGTGGGCTTTTCGCGAGCAAGCTCGCTCCTGCAGTGTTGGGTGACAGGATCAGTTGTGCGGCCTTCTCCGCGATCATCAGCGTGGGTGAGCAGGTATTGCCGGAGGTGATGCGCGGCATGATCGACGCATCGGCAATGCGCAGGCCGGGAATGCCGTGTACGCGCAGTTGGCTGTCGACCACGGCGTCTTTGTCATCGCCCATGCGGCAGGTGCCCACCGGATGGAAAATCGTGGTGCCGATCCGTGCAGCGGCCTCGTGCAGTTGTTCTTCAGTTTGCAGGGCTTCGCCGGGCAGGTATTCCACCGGTTTGAACTGGCTCAGGGCCGGAGCGGCGACGATGCGCCGGGTCAGGCGAATAGCGTCGGCCGCTACACGCAAGTCTTCGGGGTGGCTGAGGTAATTAGGCTGTATCAGCGGCGCATCCGCCGGGTTGGTCGAACGGATATCCACCCGGCCGCGACTTTGCGGGCGCAGGTCGCAGACCGACGCGGTAAATGCCGGGAAGCCGTGCAACGGTTCGCCAAAGCGTTCCAGGGACAGTGGCTGCACATGGTATTGCAGGTTGGCCGAGGTCTGCTCCGGGCCGGAGCGGGCAAACGCGCCAAGCTGGCTGGGCGCCATCGACAGCGGGCCGCTGCGGTCGTACAGGTAGCGCAGGCCCATGCCCATCTTGCCCCACAAGGTACCGGCGATCTGGTTCAGGGTGCGGGCATTTTCCAGCTTGTAGATCAGGCGCAGTTGCAGGTGATCTTGCAGGTTGCCACCAACCCCTGGCAGCTCGTGCACCACGTTGATACCCAGCGGCTTGAGCACATGGGAAGGGCCGATCCCTGAGCGTTGCAGAATCCCCGGTGAACCCACGGAGCCGGCGCACAGCACAATCTCCTTGCGCGCCTTCCAGCTCATCGACTGGCCGTGTTGACGCCCCAGTACCTGGCAAGCACGCCCGTTCTCCAGTAGCACACGCTCAACCTCTACCTCAGTCAGCACGGTGAGGTTAGGGCGCTGGCGGATCGGCTTGAGAAACGCCTTGGCCGCATTCCAGCGCACACCGGCTTTCTGGTTGACCTGGAAATAGCCACAGCCCTCGTTGTCGCCCTGGTTGAAGTCATTGATATTGGCGATGCCGCTTTGAGCCGCCGCCTCACGAAACGCATCGAGGATCGGCCACGACAGGCGCTGTTGCTCGACGCGCCACTCGCCGCCCTCGCTGTGGAATTCAGAGCCGCCGGCAAAATGGTTTTCGCTCTGTTTGAACAGCGGCAGTACGTCTTTCCAAGCCCAGCCCGCGTTGCCCGCCGCCGCCCAGCCATCGTAGTCCTGGGCCTGGCCGCGCATGTAGATCATGCCGTTGATGGACGAGCAGCCGCCCAGCACTTTGCCCCGAGGGTAACTCAAGGCGCGTCCCTGCAGGCCGGCTTGGGGTTGGGTCTTGAAGCACCAATCGGTGCGTGGGTTGCCGATGCAGAACAGGTAGCCGACGGGGATATGGATCCAGGGGTAGTTGTCGCGACCACCGGCTTCCAGCAGCAGGACACGGTGAGCCGGGTTGGCGGACAGACGATTGGCCAGCAGGCATCCGGCAGGGCCGGCGCCGACGACGATGTAATCGTATTCAGCAGTTGCATTGGGCATCTGGGGTCTCGCTTGTTTTTCTTATTGGGCCCATCCTAGTTGTTAGTTTTCGTCTTAAAAATGTTAGTTTTTACCCACCCGCTGTGCGTTTTTAAACAACGCCGGCTGGCCCAGGCTCTGGAGGCGATATGTTCGACTGGAATGACCTGCGGTTTTTTCTCGAGTTGCAGCGCAGTGGCCGCCTGCTCACCGCCGCCCAACGCCTGAAAACCACGCATGCCACCGTGGCGCGGCACATCGACGCCATCGAGAAAAGCCTCGGCACGGCGCTGTTTGTGCAGCACGCCCAGGGCTATGAACTGACGCCCGCCGGCGAAGCGCTGCTCAAGCATGCCGAGGCTATGGAAAATGTGGCACTGCTGGCTGAAGATGAACTCACCCATTCTGCTGCGCCCCTGGGCAAGATCCGCCTCGGCGTAGCCGAAGGCCTGGGCGTGATGTTTCTGGCCGCACGCATGGGCGGGCTATTTGAACGCTACCCAGGGTTGGAGGTGGAGCTGGTCGCGGTGCCGCGCTTTGTCAGCATCCTCAATCGCGAAGCGGAGATCAGCATTCACCTGGAGCGCCCCAGCGCCGACCAACTGGTGACGCGCAAACTCACCGACTACCGCCTGGCGCTCTACGCCAGCCGTGCGTATCTGGCACGCAACCCGCCCATCGAAAAACGTGAAGACCTCGCTGCCCATGCCTGGATCGATTATGTCGATGACTTGCTGTTCAGCCAGGAACTGAAGTTCCTCAACAGCTTCTGCCGTAGCCCCAAGGTGGTGTTCCACAGCACCAGCGTGATCGCCCAGCACCAGGCGGCGCGTTCGGGGTTGGGGATTGCGGTGTTGCCGTGTTTCATGGCAGCTGGCGATGAGGCGTTGGTGCCGTTGTTGCCGGCAGAGGGCATTCAGCGCAGCTATTGGATCAGCTCGCGCCGGGAGCTGCACAAGTCGGTGCGGTTGCGGGTGTTGTGGGATTATGTAGTGGGGTTGTGCGCGCGGGAGCAGGGCTTGTTGCTCGGTGAATCCCGCTGACGCACACGGATTAAACGGTGGGAGCTGGCTTGCCTGCGATGGCGGCGTGTCAGCTTGCACATGAGTGGCTGATACACCGCCATCGCAGGCAAGCCAGCTCCCACATTTGGACTGTGTTGTGTCAGGGATGGTCTAGAGCTTCACCACCTGATGCACCTGCTCGGCACAGGCCCGAGCCTCTTCAATCATCTTTCCGAACGCATCGCTGGTGACTTCGGCATGGGTCAGCCAGCGCTTTTTCTGGCTCAGGCGATAGTGGTAGCGCAGCGAGCCGTCCTCGAGTTTGCCGTCCAGGTCGAGGTCGTACCAGGGCGAGCGCACCTTGCAGCCGGGGATGGCTTTTTCCATCTTCCCGCCAGCCAGGGTGTAGGTGTAGTCGTAGGTCTCTGGGTTGCCCAGGTAGAGGTCAGCCTGTTGCCCCTGGCGGCGATAGTTGATGTAGCCCTCCCAGCGGTCTTTCAAGGACGGGTCGGTGTAGACATAGTCATTGGCCAGTTTTTCCAGGGCGCGCTGATCGTTCATGCGGGCGGTGACGCTGTAGCCGTCATGTACCACAAAGCGGGTGGGTTCGCGGGTGATCTGGCAGTCGCTGATATCGTTGCCGAAGTTGGCGCAGATGTTCTGGTCGGTGGCGGTGGTGCCTTGCTGGCGGTCTGCGACGCTCAGTTGCATCAGCGGCAGGCGGCTGAAGGTAATAGTCGCCTTGACCGCCCCATCTCCCTCTTTGCCGTACTGCACCTGTTTGTCCAGGCGTATCGAGACTTCGGGGCGCTCCAGTGGGATGTGTTCTTCGCGCACCTGGCCCTGGGCATCGTTGACCAATACCCAGCGGTCCTGAATGTCGGGCATGGTTTGGCCAGGGGCGAAGACCGGGTTGGTCGGGTCAAGCCACCACACCTGTCCATTCACTTCGGCACGCACGATGGCATGGTTCGGCGCCTGGGTGCCGGGGATCAGCAAGGCATCGACCACGTCGCCACGGCTGACCCACGCGGTCTCAGCCTTGATGCCGCTGGCCTTGAGCATGGCCGTCAGCAGGGTCGCCAGGTCCTTGCAGTCGCCGTAGCCGTGCTGCTCGATTTCCGCCAGGCTGAACGGCACATAGCCGCGCTCGGTCGCGCGCCAGTCACCCAGGTAGCGGTAGTGATCATTGATGTGCTGCATCAGCGCGGCCACTTGCTCAGCCGGCGCCAGGCTGCGTGCGGCGGCCACCGCGGTGGCGGCTTGCGCCGGCAGGGTGGCGCCGAGGATCTGGTTGTAACGCTGGGCGAAATCACCGAAGTACGCCTGGCGGTCCACGGCGCTGCCCACTTCCAGGCGTGGGACGCGCAGCAGTGCGGCGGCGGAGGATTCATTGATGTAGTTGAGGTAGGTCGGGGCTTTTTGCACCACGTCCAGGGTCTTGCCGTTGCTCGAAGGCGTTACCTTGAAACCGTCGAACAATTCACTTCGCCACTGGATCGGCCGTTCGGCGGTAAAGCGCGCCTTGAAGCGATCGCGGCGGGCTGAGCTGGGCCCGAATTTGAGCACATAGTGGAACTGAGTCATCAGCGGTTTGGCCGGGTAATGCTGGCGTACCGTGTAGCGGATCTGCGTGCCCACGCGCAGGTTGGGGAAGGCCAGGGAGGTTTGCTTGTCGCGGCTGAAGCCTTGGTCCGGGTTGGGTGCGCTGCGGGTATCGATTTGCGTGGCAGCCAGGGCGA
Source organism: Pseudomonas sp. BTN1 (assembly GCF_001907715.1). Classification (NCBI taxonomy): domain Bacteria; kingdom Pseudomonadati; phylum Pseudomonadota; class Gammaproteobacteria; order Pseudomonadales; family Pseudomonadaceae; genus Pseudomonas; species Pseudomonas sp. BTN1. The sequence continues at coordinate 17,378 of NZ_MPBM01000006.1, forward strand.
CCGGCTTGGCGCCAGGCTGAGTGGACTGTGCACTGACCACTTCAAAGGTGTCGGCTTCGGAGTAGTCGAAGTCGATGCGCGAGAGCATTTCGCGGCCGTTGGCCTTGAGAATTGTGTAATGGTAGGTGGTGGTGCAGTCAGTGCTGGCGTCGCGGTTGAAGTGGCAGTGCAGCTCGGTGTCACTGGCCAGCGGGGCTTCGGCTATGGGTTGCAGGGCCGCGCTGACGGAATGGGAAACCAGCCCCAGACTGATCAAAATCAAAGGGCGGTGGAACGGAAAACGGTACATGGGCGCCTCGGGTGACACATTGAAACAGCTACCCGGCGGGTAGCGAGAAGGCGCCGGATGATAATGGATCTCAACGGCAAAGGCCAGGATTGTTCGACAATTTATCGGGCTGAAAGGCCCGTGCTAGAGCCTTTCTTTGATTTTGATCAAGGTTTTTATGCCGCGAGCGCGTCACGCGCTTAGAGGAACCAGCGATATTCCCGCGCCTGGATCTCCTGCTGGAAAGCCAGGTGGTCCTGGCGTTTGTTCTCGCAATACACCTCGACAAATTCCGCGCCCAGCTTGTCGCGCAGTACTGGTTGTTGCTGCATGGCACGCACGGCGTCGAGCATTTCCACCGGGAAATCGGCGCCGCTGTTGCGGTCCTCGTTCAGTGGCGCGATGGGTTCGCGCTTGGCCTCAAGCCCGTGCTCCAGGCCCACCAGGATCGCCGCCAGCACCAGGTAAGGGTTGGCATCGGCGCTGGCCAGGCGGTGCTCGATCCGCAGGTTGCGCGGGTCGGACTCGGGGATGCGCACACAGGCATCGCGGTCTTCAAAGCCCCAGCTCGCCCGCGTCGCAGCGTTAACCGTGCCGCCCAGGCGGCGGAAGGCATTGTGGTTGGGCGAGAAAATCGGCATGCAGTGGGGCAGTAACTCCAGGCAACCGGCTACGGCGTGGCGCAATGGCTGCTGCTGATGGGCCGCTAGCAAGTTATTGCCCGCTGCGTCGTAAAGGCTGACATGCACGTGCATGCCGCTGCCGGGAAATTGCAGGTAGGGTTTGGCCATGAAGCTGGCGCGGTAACCATGCTTGAGCGCGACGCCACGGGTGCTACGGCAGAACAGGGCGGCCCAGTCGGCGGCGCGCAGGCCGTCATCGCAGTGGCCGAAGTTGATCTCGAACTGGCCGGGGCCGATCTCGGCGGTGATCACCGTGATGTCGATGCCTTGGTCCTTGGCGGTTTGCGCCATGTCGTCGAGCACGTCGCTGAAACGCGACAGCCGTTCGATATGCAGGTTGGGCTGGTCGTCGGCATCCCCACTGAGCGGGTCGCGGGCAAATTGCGGCAGGCCGTTTTCCAGCTGTTTATCAAACAGGTAGAACTCCAGCTCAAACGCCACCACGGGATGAATGCCCTGATGCTGCAAGCGTTCCAGCACCTTGGCCAGGACTTCGCGGGGTTCGAACTCGATGGGCGCTTCGGTGCCGTCCGAGGTGATGAGCATTTGCCCCAATGGCTGCGACTCCCAGTTCACCGGTTTGAGCGTGCCGGGCACCAATCGGCGATTGGCGTCCGGGTCGCCATCGTTGAAGCAGTAGTCGCCAATCTTGAACAGCCCACCCTGGGCTCCCAGTAGCACCGCATTCTGCGGCAGCTTCAGCGGGCTGCCGGCGGCGATTTTTTCAAGCATCTCCACTGGGTAGCGCTTGCCGTAGAAATGCCCGGGAATGTCCAGGGCGATCAGGTCGACATAGCGCACGTCGGGGTGGTTCTGGCGAAAGCTCCGTACTTCGGCCAGCAACGTGGAGGAATGGCTTTTCACGGGTGCAGCTCCTAGTTGTAAACCCACAAGACGCGGGCGGGCAGGTCGGTCAGGTTGGCGTAGCGGCAGTGGGCGAAACTGGCGAGGTGGAAGCTGTCGCCGGGGCCGAGGGTGACTGGCTCGGCTTCGTCATCCACCCACAGGGTCAACTCGCCTTCGAGCACAAATCCGGCCTGTTCGGCACGGTCGCTCATGCTCTGTTCGCCGCTGTTGGCACCGGGGGCCAACAGGCTGTCAAGCATCGAGAACGCACCGTTCATGCTCGGCGACACCAGGATGTCGGTGATGCCGTTGGCGTAATACACCGTGCGCCGCTCGTTGGGGCGTGTGACCCAATCCACCGCCTTGGGTTTGGGCAGGCTGTAGAAATAGGTGGTGGGCACATCGAGGGCGTGGCTGATGGCGGTTAAATCGGCCACGGTCGGGCGCGACAGGCCACGTTCGACCTGGGACAGAAATCCCACCGACCTTTCGATTTTTTGCGCAAGTTGGGCCAGGGTGAGCTTCTTGTGCTTGCGCAGGTCGTGGATCAGCGCCGCGAGGGTGGCGAGTTCTTCTTGTGGGGTCATGAAATTTATATCGAATAATTTCATGAAAAATTACACGATAAATTTCACGAAGGCAATCTTTGGCCACAGGGAAACCCGGCTGAATGATTGCGCGCCGCCGCGGTCGGAACCTGGGTACGCACCATTAATTGAAGGAGCACCCATGAAGTCGAAAACCTTAGCCGCTTGCCTGCTGGTCGCTGCCAGCTTTTCCTCCGTCAGCGCTGTCGTGCAGGCCGGCGATACCCCTCAGGAAACCGTGCAACCTTCAAACATCAACGCCCGTGACTTGAAAGAGGGTGATCGCGCCCCGGACATTTTGATGCGCGAGGAATCAGCGATTAAAGACTGGAAAAAACGCGGGCTCAAACAGCCCGAAGAAGAAAGCCAATGGGCGCGTGTAGGTGACAAGTACGTCCTGCTCAAGACCACGAACGGCACCATCCTCGAGATTACGCCAGTCAAGAAATAATCCCGCCGGGGCACCTGCTCGTTTCATGTTTCTTGCGTTAAGGTAACCGACCGCAATGGTCGCGTTACCTTTACAAAAAGAGAGCAGGATGCTTACCATCATCAGAAACTACCCCCGCACCGTGAACCTGTTGCTGTGCGCCACGTTGTTGCTGACGTTGGCCAAGGCCATCACCTTTCCCTACCTCGTGATCTACCTCACCAGCCATTTCGCCCTGGACATTACCCAGGTCGGCCTGGTGATCGGCAGTTCGTTGATCGTCGGTTCGCTACTCAGTGTCTACGGCGGTTTCCTGGTCGACCGCATCAACAGCTATCGCCTGTTGCTCGGCTTGAGCCTGGTGTTTGTGCTGGGGTTTATCGGCACGGTGCTGGCGCAGAATATCTGGGCGTTCTATGGCTGCCTGATCCTGATTAACCTGGCCTACGCCGTCATTGATATTGCGGTGAAAGCCGGCTTCGCCAGCCTGCTGCCCGAAGACGCGCGCAGCGAAGTATTTTCCATCAAGTACACCCTCACCAATATCGGCTATGCCGTAGGGCCGTTCTTTGGCGCGATGGTGGCCAAGCTGGATATCAGCCTGCCGTTTATTCTGTCAGCGCTGTTGGGGCTGGGGTTTTTTCTGCTGTATGGGCGCTGGGGTGACCGTAACCTGGCCACTGTGGACACTGCGCAAAAGCCGGTGCCGTTTCTCGCCGTCGCCCGCGTGCTGCTGCAGGACCGTCGCCTGGTGTGCTTCACCCTCGGCGGTTTACTCAGCGCGGTGGTGTTCGGCCAGTTCACGGCCTACCTGTCGCAGTACCTGGTGACCACCACGACCGCCGAATACACCTACACGGTGATCAGCGCGGTGCTGACCACCAACGCCGTGCTAGTGATTGCCTTGCAGTACTTGATTGGCCGGCGCATCTCGCACCGTTACCTGAGCCAGTGGCTGAGCGCTGGTTTGAGCATGTTCATGCTGGGGTTGATCGGCTTCGGGCTGTCCACCAGCGTGGTGGGCTGGGTGCTGGCGATGGCGGTGTTCACCGTCGGGGAGATCATCGTGTTCCCGGCCGAGTACATGTTTATCGACCGAATTGCCCCGGACCACCTGCGGGGCATGTATTACGGGGCGCAAAACCTGTCCAACCTCGGTGCCGCGCTGGGGCCGGTGCTGTGTGGGCTGGTGTTGGCCAGCCTGCCGGCCCATTACATGTTCTACATGCTGGGGGCGTTTATCGTCGCAGGTGGGGTGTTTTATTTCATGGGAGCGGCGATAAAGGCAAATCATCCAGCGTGAGCTTGCCGACGTTGTTGCTTTGCAGCTCGTAGCGCAATTCATCCACCATTTTCGCTACTTCCTGCGGGGTCTGCAGGCGGTTGGTGCTGATGCCAGTGACCACCAGGTCGACGCGGCCGGTCTCGGCATCGTAGACCTTGAGGGTCAAGGACGCGTCCCGGCACAGGGTGAATTCGCACGTCAGCGGTGACAGGCCTTCTTCGATGCAGTTGCGCAGCTGAGAGAGGGTAAACATGCGGGTTCCTTCTAGGCATAAATACGATCCCTTGAAGGTTATTGCTTGCACCGCCGCTCAATAAGGCGAATTCGCACTAGACGCACTAGTGCATTTGCAGGGTCAGGGCTTGTTTTTCAGGCGCAAATCACCGGCAAACAGCCCGCGTTCACGAGCCCAGACGATCGCTGCACTACGGCTGTGCACCCCCAGCTTGGAATACACCGTGGCCACATGGTTACGCACGGTGTTGGGCGCCAGTTTCAGGCGCGAGGCGATCTCTTTGTCCGCCAGGCCCTCGCAGATCAGGCCCAATACATCGCGCTCGCGGGCGGTGAGGTCGGTGAAGGAAACATTCGGCAGGTTGGGGCTGTTGACGCTCTTGGCGTTGGCCAGCTTCTCGATCAGGGTCTGGCTGAACCAGGACGCGTCCTGCATGACTTCCTCGATGGCCGCCACCAGTTCCAGCTCCGAGCGTTTGCGCTCGGTGATGTTCATCAGCACCATCAGGTAGCAGGGCACGTCCTGGATAATCACGGTGTCGGCGGATACCACGCAGTCGATCACCTCGTTGCCTTTCTTGCGCACCTTGAGGTCCTGGCCTTCAAGGTTGCCGGCTTTTTCCAGGGTGGCGAACAACTGCGCGCCGGCCTGGGGGCTGTCGATGAAGTTGATGTCTTCGATGGATTTGCCGATCAGTTCCTCGCTGATATAGCCGGTGATGCTCATGAAGGCTTCGTTGATGTCTACCACCTGGCGGTTGTCGGCACTGCATACCAGGGTCGGCACGGGCGTCAGGCGGAAGGATTTGGCGAAGCGTTCTTCGCTCTGGCGCAGGGCGATCTCGGCTTTACGCCGTGGCTCCAGGTCGGTGAAGGAAAACAGCATGCAGTCTTCCTCGTTCATGTCCAACGGTTGGCCGGCGACGATCACCAGTTTGCTGCCACCTTCGGGCAGTCTCAGTTCGGCCTGCATCTGCGGGATGGTCGCGCCTTCGCCCAGGCGCTGGATCGCCAGGTCCTTGCGCTCGGCCTGTTCCAGCACATCCAGTTCATACACGGATTTGCCGATGACCTGGTCGCGGTTGTAGCCGGTCATCTCCAAAAAACCCTGGTTGACCTTGATGTAGCGCAGGTCGCTGAGGCGACAGATCACGGCGGGCGCCGGGTTGGCGTTGAAGGTTTTCTCAAAACGTTGCTCGGCGCTGGCCCATTCGGTGGCGTCGCTGAGGATCAGCACCAGCAACTCCGGCTCACCCTGGGCATCGGTCAGCACCAGGCTGCGCAGGCGATGTACCCAACTGCGGTGTTCGTCGTCGGCGGGCGTGACTTCCACCACAACATCGCTGAACTCTTCACCGGCAGCCACGCGGCTGAGGGGGTAGCTGTCCAGTGGCAAGGGATGGTTGTTGCGATAGCGCAGGGCAAAGCGCTTGGCGTACGCCTCGGTATTGGCGCCCAGTTCCTTGACCTCGCTGACCCCATGCATGGTCAACGCCGCTTCATTGGCCCACAGAATGGTCTGGTCGACCTCGGCCAGAATCACACCGTCGGACAGTCCCGAGATGATGGTCTGCAGTTGGCGGCGGTTGGTTTCTTTGGCGAGAACATCCTGGGTCATAACGTCTCCGATTAGGGCAGGGCAAGGCACATTGGGTTACGACATCCTGGCGTCAGGATAGTGCAGAGTAATTGCCCACGGGGCAGTGCGAATGCACCAGGGCGCCTGGTGCATATGGGCCAGGACTGAACGTATGTCGTTTCGCCACACTCACACCCATCAAGGCGCATTGCCTTGCTCCTCAATTTGAAAAGGACCTTTGTATGACCACTGTCTATGAAACCAATCGATCGCTGTTTCGAGTGTCGTGGAGCTCGGTATTGGCCGGTAGTGCAATCGCACTGGTCACCTACCTGGTTTTGAGCGTGTTGGGCACCGCCATTGGCGCCAGTGCCGTTGACCCGATGGAAGCGGGCAACCCGTTGAGCGGTTTTGGCACGGGTGCGGGTATCTGGCTGTTTGTATCGACACTGGTCGCCATCGCGTTGGGCGCCTTCGTGGCCGGCCGCACCGCGCCGGATCGTGGCGGTCTGCATGGGGTGCTGACCTGGACCTTGACCACCTTGCTCACCACTTGGCTGTTGGCGGGCCTGGCTTCCAGCGTAGTCGGTACGGCCGGCAACGTGGTGGGTAAAGGTCTGTCTGCTGCGGGCAGTGGCATTGCTGCCGCCGCGCCGGGGATTGGCAATAGCATCAAGCAACAGTTGAATGAGCAGGGCATCGAGCTGGACTGGAACAGCCTGCAAGGCCAACTGGATACGTTGCTCAAGCAGAGCGGCAAGGCTGAACTGGACCCTGCCAATGTCGAGCAGAAAGCCGATCAGGCAGCTGCCGATGGCAAGCAGTCGGCTACCGATGCAGCGACCAATCCTGCCCAGGCCGGTGATGAGCTCAAGCAATGGTTCGAACGTGTGAAAGCGTCCGGCGAGCCAGCATTGAATGCAGCGGATAAAGAGGCGCTGGTCAACATCGTCGCGGCCCGCACTGGCAAGAGCAAAGAAGAAGCCACCCAGATCGTCGACAACTATGCCCAGGCTTATCAGCAAGCCATGCAAAAAGTCGATGAGCTGAAAAAACAGGCTGAACAGAAAGCCCGTGAAGCCGGTGAAGTCGCTGCCAAGCAACTGTCCCGCGCCGCCTGGAGCACCTTGGCCATGCTGCTGTTGGGTGCGGCGTTGAGCTTCTTTATTGGTCGTATCGCGCTGACTACCCGTCGCGTGCCTTTGGCTTAAAGATGTCTGCGGCAAGGACGCCGCCTGTGTGAAGGGGTAAAATGCTGGCATTTTACCCTTATCCCACAAAGGTGACCCTTGAGCGCAGGCAAAGCCGTCGGACTGTTATTACTCACTTCCCTGTTGGCGGCGTGCGGCACCTCGCCGCCACGCACGCCCAACGACCTCTGCGGTATCTTGCGCGAAAAAGACGACTGGTACGACGCCGCCAAGGTCACGCAAAAGCGCTGGGGCGTACCGATCCAGGTGCCGTTCGCCATCATGTATCAGGAGTCGGGCTTTCGCCACGACGCCAAGACCCCGCGTAAATACCTGCTGTGGATCATCCCTTGGGGTCGCGTCTCCACCGCTTCCGGCTATGCCCAGGCCAAGGATGAAGTATGGAACGACTACCGCAAAGCCACCGGCCGCAGCGGCGCTGATCGCGAAGACTTCGACGACGCGATCGACTTTATCGGCTGGTACATGGACAAGACCTACACCATCAATGGCGTCTACAAGTACGACGCCTATGGCCAATACCTGAACTACCACGAAGGCTGGGGCGGCTACCGCCAGCGCACCTACGCCAGCAAAGCCTGGCTGCCGCCGGTAGCGAGCAAGGTACAGGCGCGTTCGCAGATGTATGCGCGCCAATATGCCGGGTGCAAGGATGAGTTGGGGCGCGGGTTCTGGAGCCGGTTCTGGCATTGGTTGTAAAGGGTCGACACAGCGACCTCTGAATGCATGCAGATTTAATGTGGGAGCTGGCTTGCCTGCGAAAGCGGTCGTGCAGTCACAGGGGCATTGACTGACACACCGCCTTCGCAGGCAAGCCAGCTCCCACATTGGATTCTGACGCGGCTGTATGCATTCCAGCGAACGGTCCACCATCACGTTCGCCATTTCCCTGCACTTGCCAAACCCATCCGATTCTGGGAAAACCCCAGCCTTTTCACGCCTTCAATGAGAACCCTATGAGTCACGATGAACTGCAGGTCACAGACATCCGCCTGGGCGACGGCAAAGCCGTGGTCAAGGGCGCGCTGATCACCACCCAATACACAGGCACCCTGGAAGATGGCACGGTGTTCGATTCCTCCTGGGAACGGGGCAAACCGTTTCAGTGCGTGATCGGCACTGGCCGCGTGATCAAGGGTTGGGACCAGGGCTTGATGGGCATGCAGGTTGGCGGCGTGCGCACGTTGTATGTACCCGCGCACCTGGCCTATGGCGAGCGCTCGATGGGCGCGCATATCAAACCCAACAGTAACCTGCGCTTCGAGATTGAATTGCTGGAAGTGCTGACGCGGGATGATTGAGGTGGCTGAACATGGACGGTGCTTGGCCTTATGCGCAGGCGCTGCCTGATCGCTTCAGTTCTGGCTCTTCAACCCTTATCCCAAACTTGCCCGACAGCTCCTTTCGCCCCTTGGGCGTCACGGCCAGCGCCCGACTATCAAGGTCCTGGATAACCCATTTGCGGCTGATGACGGCCTGTAGCACAGCGGCCCCCAGTGCGCCGGCGAGGTGAGGACGGCGCATGCTCCAGTCCAGGCATGCGCAAGCGAAACGACGCCTCTGTACCCTTAAGATATCTACCTCGATACCGAGCCCTGCCATCGCTTTTTCGCCCGCCACGCTGAGCTGATACGTACCGTCACTCGCGTCCGACATGCTCAGCCAGCCGGAGTCGAGGAAATAGTCGTGCAGTTGTACCGCCAAGGACCCCGCCATGTGGTCATAACAGGTTCGCGCAAGCTGCAACCGACTGGGGGTTGTCGAAACAAACGAGGTCTGAGCGTTTCGGCTGATCACCATAAGGGCTTCAATCGCTTGGGCCACATGCGCATCTGTCAGGCTGAAGTAGCGGTGCCTGCCCTGGGTGTGCAGTTTTATCAAACCGTCCTCTTTAAGCCTTGCCAAGTGTGCGCTCGCCGTAGAAGCACTGACGTCGGCGATGACGGCCAGTTCAGTACTGGTACGGGCGTGACCGTCCATCAGCGAACATAGCATTTTCGTCCTTGCGGGCTCGGCAATGGCGCCGGCGACACGCGAAATGGCAGTGTCATTGCTTTGGGAATCCATATTTCGTTCCTGAACGAATTGTCGGAGTGACGATTGTTCGATAGTAGCTGTTCTTAGCGAAAAGGACTGCCACCATGACGCCGTTTGAAGCCGCCACCCATGCCGACCCATACGATTATTACGCACGCCTCAGGCGACAAAGTGAACTGGTCTTCGATGCAGATCTTGGTTTATGGATTGCCAGTGGCGCCAGTGTTGTCGAGGCCATTCTGGAGCATCCCGACTGCCTTGTACGTCCACCGCACGAGCCGATTCCAGCGGCCATTGCACAAGGCGCGGCAGGCGATATCTTTGGTCGTTTGATGCGTATGAACGAGGGCGTGCAACACCGGTGTCCCCGGAGGGTTATCGAACCCGCCTTGGGCTCGCTGGGAACCGAAAATATCGCAGGTATCGTGGCGCGGGTTGTCGAGACACTGGATGACCCGGTCGGTAACCCGAACGAGTGGATGTTCAGGTTACCGGTTTCGGTCATTGCGACTTTGATAGGTTTCGCACCCAGCCAGTGTCAGGAAGTCGCGCAACTGACACAAGATTTTGTCGCCTGTCTATCGCCACTGAGCGACGAAGCTCAACTCAGTGAAGCCCATTGCGGGGCGGCTCGGCTGAGGCAGATGTTCCAAGCGCTGCTGAATAACGACGATAAGCGTAGCGGCTTGTTGGACCGTCTTTATGGCGAATACCAAGCCTCAGCCTGGAAAGACGATGATGCGTTGATAGCGAATCTGATTGGCCTGTTGTCACAGACCTGCGAAGCCACTGCAGGCCTGATCGGCAACGCCCTCATAGCGCTCCAACGAAACCCTGACCTGTTTGACGGCATGCACGCCACACCTATGTACGTCGCTGAGTGGGTGGCAGAGGTGGCACGCCACGACTCACCGGTACAAAACACGCGACGCTTCGTTGCACAACGCTGCACGATTGGCGGCAGCGTTCTAGAGGCAGGCGATACCGTTTTACTGTTGCTTGCTGCTGCCAACCGAGATCCCTGCGCCAACCCAGACCCCGACAGTTTCCTGATCAACCGAACTCAACGACGAACCTTCAGCTTCGGCGCAGGCAGGCATCAATGCCCAGGCCAGCCATTGGCATTGGCTATTGCCTCAGAGGTGATTTCGGCATTCTTGCATCGACGGCCAGACTTATTTGCCCGTGCTTATCGCTGGGATTATTTGCCTTCCCTTAATGGCCGCATCCCGCGGTTCTACCGTGATGAGGAGACTCAACAGTGATCGCTGTTATTTTTGAAGCCTGGCCACACGAGGAGCACTACCAGCGTTATCTCGACCTCGCTGCCGAACTCAAGCCCTTGCTCGCTCAAATCGATGGATTCATTTCAGTTGAGCGTTTCCAGAGCCTGAGTGAGCCTGGAAAGCTGCTCTCCCTATCATTCTGGCGTGACGAGGAAGCCATCCAGCAGTGGCGCAGCCTTGAGCTACATCGAGCCGCTCAATCAACAGGCCGTCGGCAGGTTTTCGCTGACTACCACCTGCGCATTGCCCAGGTAGTGCGCGATTACAGTCTCGAGGATCGTGTTCAAGCGCCGACCGATAGCAGGCAGGCTCATGAGTGAAAGCAGCACTCCGCCTCTGTAGGAGCGAGCTTGCTCGCGAAAAACTCGCAGGCGCCGCGTTCACACAGCAAGCACGCGTTATCGTTGGCGTTTTTCGCGAGCAAGCTCGCTCCTACGGTTGTTACCTGAACCCATCCTGAAGAATTTTCTTATTCACCATGCAGGCACTTTCCTACGGTTTACTCCGCCAACATCGGGGCGTAAGCTTCGCGCGTTTTCATCAATAGCGGAGACCCTCAGTGGGTACTTGTTCGAGTGACAGTCGTCGGCCGGTTTCGGTAACCGGCCTCTTGGCAAGGTAACGCGCATTTTCCAGATGCCGTTGTCTCGCCTCACAAAGCGAGAAGCGGCATCCCGGCGGTGACCAGTCCTGGCACCCGCCTGATTCCCTCTCATCGACGCTGACCAGCACCTGGGTAACGCCTGGATGCTACGGACGCGCCTGCCTGTTACGGCGGGCGGGCCAGGTTCGGCTGTGCCTGTGTGACGGGCGCGGTGTGGACGGGCAGTACCTGCACGACGGTTTTTCCTCGCGCAGGAGTTACACCATGAACCTCACTTTGCTCAAAGAGTTCTTCGCCGGTTTCCTGCGGACCCGGCATATCGCCCGGCATTTTCGCCGCCTGGCGATGCTGGAGACCGTGACCGATGCCAGTGTCAGCCGCGAAGTACCGCCCAGCCTGGCGCAGACACTGGTGGCGTCTGCCAACCGCAGCACTGTGCAATTGCTGGGCGTGCTGGGCAGCCACACCGAGGGCCTGAACACTCAGGAGGCCGACGCCCTGCGCGTGCAGTACGGCCTCAATGAAGTCGAACACGAGCAGCCGCTGCCGTGGTGGGTGCACCTGTGGCATTGCTACAAGAACCCGTTCAACCTGCTGCTGACTCTGTTGGCGGTGATCTCTTGGCTGACCGAAGACATGAAGGCCGCCACGGTGATTTTCTCCATGGTGGTGCTCTCGACCTTGTTGCGCTTCTGGCAGGAGGCCAAGTCGAACAAGGCCGCCGACGCCTTGAAGGCCATGGTGAGCAACACCGCGACGGTGCTGCGCCGCGATGCTGCCAAGCGCATTGAACTGCCGATCAAACAACTGGTGCCAGGCGATCTGATTGTATTGTCGGCCGGCGACATGATCCCCGCGGACTGCCGCGTGCTCAGCGCCAAGGACCTGTTCGTCAGCCAGGCGGCGATGACCGGTGAATCCATGCCGGTGGAGAAGTTTGCCCACCAGCAGGACGCCCACACGCGCAACCCGCTGGAGCTGGAAAATATTCTGTTCATGGGCACCAACGTGGTGTCCGGCGCCGCCACGGCGGTGGTCCTGGCCACCGGCAACAGCACGTATTTTGGTGCATTGGCGCAACGCGTCACGGCGACGGACCGTGCGACCACCTCGTTCCAGCAGGGGGTCAACAAGGTCAGTTGGTTGCTGATTCGCTTTATGTTCGTGATGGCGCCGCTGGTGCTGTTCATCAACGGCTTCACCAAGGGCGACTGGACCGAGGCGTTGCTGTTCGCGCTGTCGATTGCGGTTGGCCTGACCCCGGAAATGCTGCCCATGATCGTCACCTCGACCTTGGCCAAGGGCGCGGTGTTTCTGTCGCGCAAAAAGGTCATCGTCAAGCGCCTGGACGCGATCCAGAACTTTGGCGCCATGGACGTGCTGTGCACCGACAAGACCGGCACGCTCACCCAGGACAAGATTTTCCTGGCGCGCCATGTGGACGTGTGGGGCCAGGAGTCGGACGACGTACTGGAAATGGCCTACCTCAACAGCTACTACCAGACCGGCTTGAAAAACCTGTTGGATGTGGCCGTGCTCGAGCATGTGGACATCCATCGCGAGTTGAAAGTCGGCACCGCGTTCAACAAGATTGACGAGATTCCCTTCGACTTCAACCGCCGCCGCATGTCGGTAGTGGTGGCCGAGCAGCATCAACCGCACTTGTTGATCTGCAAAGGGGCGGTGGAGGAAATTTTGTCGGTGTGCAACCGCGTGCGCCATGGCGACGTCGATGAAGCGCTGACCGACGAACTGCTGGCGCGCATTCGCCAGGTGACGGCGGCCTTTAACGAAGAAGGGTTGCGGGTAGTGGCGGTAGCGGCGCAGCCGATGCCGGCGGGGCGCGACACCTACACCCTGGCCGATGAAAACAACCTGACGCTGATCGGCTATGTGGCATTTCTCGACCCACCCAAGGAAAGCACCGCCCCCGCCCTCAAGGCCCTGAAGGCCCACGGCGTGGCGGTGAAAGTGTTGACCGGCGACAACGAACTGGTCACGGCGAAGATCTGCCGCGAAGTGGGTCTTGCGCAACAAGGCTTGCTGATGGGTAACGACATCGAGGCGATGAGCGACGCCGAACTGGCCCTGGCGGTGGAAACCACCAATGTGTTTGCCAAGCTCACCCCCAGCCACAAGGAACGCATCGTACGGCTGCTCAAGGCCAACGGACATGTGGTGGGCTTTATGGGCGATGGCATCAACGACGCTCCGGCGTTGCGCACGGCGGATATCGGGATTTCGGTGGACAGTGCGGTGGACATCGCCAAGGAAGCGGCTGACATCATCCTGCTGGAGAAGAGCCTGATGATCCTGGAGGAGGGCGTGCTGGAAGGCCGGCGCACCTTCGCCAACATGCTCAAGTACATCAAGATGACCGCCAGTTCCAACTTCGGCAACGTGTTTTCGGTGTTGGTAGCCAGTGCCTTCATTCCGTTTCTGCCGATGCTGCCGATGCACCTGCTGGTGCAAAACCTGCTGTATGACATCTCGCAAATTGCGATTCCGTTCGACAACGTCGATGACGAGATGCTTGCCACGCCGCAACGCTGGCAGCCCGGGGAAGTGGGACGTTTCATGTTGTTCTTCGGGCCGATCAGTTCGATCTTCGACATCACCACGTTCGCACTCATGTGGTATGTGTTCGATGCCAACACTCCAGACCACCAGACGCTGTTCCAGTCCGGCTGGTTCGTGGTGGGGCTGCTGACCCAGACCCTGATCGTGCACATGATCCGCACGCCGAAAATCCCGTTCCTGCAAAGCCGTGCAGCGCTGCCGTTGATGCTGATGACCGGCGTGATCATGGCCGTGGGGATATTCCTGCCGATGGGGCCTTTGGCGCACTACTTCAAATTGCAGGCGCTGCCGTCGCTGTACTTCGTGTTCCTGCCGGTGATTTTGCTGGCGTACATGGCGCTGACCCAGGCGGTGAAGGGCTACTACATCCGCAGGTTTGGCTGGCAGTAACAGGTCCCATGCAACATTGCCAAACCCTGTGGGAGCCGGGCTTGCCCGTGATGGCGGTGTATCAGTCGCCAGACTCATGGGTCGGTGTACCGCTATCGCAGGCAAGCCAGCTCCCACAGGGACCTGCGGTGTTTTTCAATTTGTCGCTGCATTCATGGAGATTTTTTATGCAGGCAATCAACAACATCAACCTCAACTCCCTGGTCGACACCGTGGTCAGCCTCAGCGCTGCGTTTATTCTCGGTGGCCTGATCGGGTTCGAGCGCCAGTACCGCCAACGCACCGCCGGCTTACGTACCAATGTGCTAGTGGCGGTAGGCGCGGCGATCTTTGTCGACATGGCCAACCGCCTGGGCGGTGCGGAAGGCGCGGTGCGCGTGGTCGCTTACGTGGTGTCGGGCATCGGCTTTTTGGGGGCGGGTGTGATCATGCGGGAGGAGGGCAATGTACGCGGGCTTAACACTGCCGCCACCCTCTGGGCTTCGGCGGCGGTGGGCGCCTGCGCCGGGGCCGACCTGATCCTCGAGGCTTTGCTGGGCACGCTGTTTGTGCTGGCGGCCAACACCTTGCTGCGGCCGATCGTCAATAACATCAACCGCCAACCCTTGGACGTGGTGTCGGCAGAGGTCACCAATATCCTCTATGTCATTGCGCGCCGCAGTCAGCAACAGGCGGTGATGGCATTGCTGGAAGCCGAGTTGGCCCGCTGCAACTACCCGGCCAGTGATGTCGATGTGCGGCCGTTCGGCAGCGACGAAGTGGAAATCGAGGCCATCCTGGCCGCCACGTCGGTGGATGGCGATGAACTGGATGCACTGGTGGCGCGCCTCTCAACATCAACCCTGGTGGTACAGGCTTTCTGGAGCCCGAGTACCACCGATTGATCCCCTTTGGGCTGGCCAGGATTGGCTAAGCTTGTTTGTGGAAAAATCCTACATGTAGTCCGGATTATCCCTTCAGTTGAAACATCATTGCGTTGCTAAGGTTGGGCACTTGCGGCTGTTGGGTCGTTGAGGTCCGGCGTCCGTGGTTATGCTGAGTTAATTGAAGGGGCCAGACACCGCCTCGTTACCGTCCTCAGAGGGCAGCGCCGCTCGTCGGAACTGTCAGTTCTCACAGGTACCCAGGTCCGGTGTGATGTGTAAGGGTATTTTGTCCACATAGGGAAGTTTTATGAGCAAAGCATTAATTGTGGATGACCATCCGTTTATCCGGGCGACGGTCAAATACCTCCTGCAAGCGGAGGGGTTTGATGAGATTTTTCAGGCAGGGGATGGCGCAGATGCCATGCAGTTGGCGAGGGAGCAACGTCCCGAGCTGATTATCCTCGACCTGGCAATGCCTAAATTAGGCGGGTTGGAGGTTATCAGCCGCATCAAGGCGTTGGGCCTGCCATGCAAGATTCTGGTACTGACCTCCTACCTGGCGGTGTTTTTTTCTACCCGCTGCATGCGTTCCGGTGCCATGGGGTTCGTCGCCAAGACCGGTGAACTGGATGAGCTGCAAAAGGCTATCAAAGCCATCATGTCGGGCTACAGTTGCTTCCCCAGTTTGCCGACCAGTTCGGTGCGTCGCGACGATCTGCAAGAAACGGAACGGCAGATGATCGACTGCCTGTCGGATCGTGAATTGACCGTGTTGCAGATGCTGGCCCTGGGGCTGGGTAACAAGGAAATCGCCGAGCAAATGCTGCTGAGCCACAAGACCATCAGTACCTACAAGACTCGACTCAAGGAGAAGTTACGAATGTCCTCGGTAGTGCACTTATCCAAGTTTGCCCAGCGCAACCATCTGATCTGATCCGAACTGAAATGGTCACCACCGCGTTGATGAGGTTCGCCACGGTCCTTTGGATGAGCCTGTTACCCCTGATCGCGGTGGCCCTCGAAGAGCCTCACGCTTTGCGGCTGTTGGGGCACTCTCATATCGAAACCCCGCAAGTGACGCTGGACGAGGCCGACTGGCGTTGGCTGCGTGAGCGGGGCTCATTACTGATGGGCGTCTCGGCGCCCGATTACGTACCTTTTGACTTGACTAACAACAACGACGAGCTCGAAGGTATCACGGCCGATTTTGCCGCATTGGTCGGCCAGGCCCTGCATATCTCCATCGAGGTTCGGCGTTACGACACACGCGATGAAGTGATCGAGGCCCTGAAGCAGGGAGCGGTGGATTTCCTCGGTTCCGCCAATGGCTATGAAGCGGCCGATCCGCAACTGCTGTTGTCTCGCTCTTATGCCAACGATCAACCGACCCTGGTGACCCGCAGCGGTGACAGCCAGGTGTTGAATGATGACCTGGCCGGCAAGCGCGTGGCGATGCTGTATCACTATATGCAGCCCGACGCCGTACGGGCGTTTTACCCCCAGGCCCAGCTGGAACTGTTTGCCTCGACCTTCGAAGCCATTGGTGCCGTGGCGTTTGGTCGTGCCGACGTCTACCTGGGGGATGCCATCAGTAGCAACTACCTGATCAATCGCAACCACCTCAACAATGTACGCATGGCGGATTTTTCCGGCCTGGAAGTCAATCCGTTTGCGTTTGCCGTCACCCGGGAAAATACGCGTTTACTGCCCATCCTCAATGCTGCGCTGGAGGCGATTCCCGCCAGCGAGCAGATGGAAATTCTACGCCGCTGGAGCGGGGGTAACCTGGGCATAATCGGCGTTGACCGGCTGCACTTGAGCGCCAGTGAACAACGCTGGGTGCAGAAAAATCCACGGGTCAGGGTCGCGGTGCTCAATGATTTCCTTCCCTTATCGTTTATCGGCGATCAAGGCCAATTCGAAGGGCTGAGTGCCGAAGTGCTGTCGCGCATCAGTTTGCGTACCGGCTTGAAGTTCGATGTGGTGCCAGGCAGTTCGTTGCCGCGCCAGATCAACATTGTCAGCGCGGGCACGGCGGACATGCTGGCGGTCGTCACGCCTAGCGTGGAGCGGGCTGATAAAGTGCGCTTTACCCGGCCCTACTTGACCAACCCCTTTGTGCTGGTTACCCGCGACGGTCCGCACAGCCCGCTCACGCTGGAGGACATGGTCGGCAAACGCCTGGCCATGGTGGTTGGCAATGGGCTGCACGATGAGATAGCGCAGAATTTTCCAGGCGTGATCTTTGTCGACGTGGAGACCCCCCAGCAAGCCATGGCGCTGGTGGCCAATGGTGACGCCGATGGCGCGGTCAACTCATTGATCAGCGCACGCTATCTGATCAACCGGTATTACCGCGACCGCTTGCGTGTCACCAGTACGGTCGGCACCGAGCCTGCACGCGTGACCTTTGGGGTCAACCGCAGTCAATTGGAGTTGTATTCGATCCTCGACAAGGCACTGCTGAGTATCACCCCGCAGGAAATGGACGAGTTGATTGGCCAGTGGCGCAGCGAGGTCATCATCGAGGACAGTTACTGGTTGCGCTATCGCAACGTGATTCTTCAAGGCTTTGGGTTGGCGGCGCTGTTGTTGGCCGTCACGCTGGGCTGGGCCATTTACCTGCGCAGCCTGATTCGCAAGCGCCTGCAGGCCGAGCGGGCGCTGAGCGATCAGATGCGGTTCATGAGTGTATTGATTGATGGCACGCCGCACCCGATTTACGTGCGTGATCGCCAAGGGAGGCTGATGGCCTGCAATAACGCCTACCTCGACGTGTTTGGCTACAAGCTTGAAGACGTGATCGGCAGGACGGTGGTGGAAACCGACGTCGAAAACCCGCCACAGGCCCAGTCGTTTCATGAGGATTACCTGCGCTTGATGGCTGGGGGCGAGCCGCAGATTCATGATCGAATACTCAAGGTGCCCAACGGCGATGTGCTGACCATTTACCAGTGGATGCTGCCGTACCGCGACGGCGACGACAAGGTGGTGGGTATGATTGCCGGTTGGGTCGACGTGAGCGAGCGGCACCGCTTGCTCGGCCAGCTACAGGAAGCCAAGGACGATGCCGACGCCGCCAATCGCGCCAAGACTACCTTCCTGGCGACCATGAGCCACGAGATCCGCACGCCCATGAATGCCGTGATCGGCATGATTGAGCTGGCGTTGAAAAATGCCGAACAGGGGCGGGTCGACCGCGACGCCCTGGAGGTGGCCTCGGTGGCTTCGCGGGGGATGCTGGAGTTGATCGGCGATATTCTCGATATCGTGCGGATCGAGTCCGGGCACTTGTCGCTGACCCTGGAGCCCGCCAACCTGCATGAGCTGTTGGCGTCGGTCGCACGGGTGTTCGAGGGGCTGGCCCGAGCCAAGGGGTTGGCGCTGCAGGTTGAATTGGACCCGCTGATTGACCAGGCAGTGCTGGTCGACCCGCTGCGATTCAAGCAAGTGGTGTCGAACCTGCTGAGCAATGCCATCAAGTTCACTCCCCATGGGCAGGTCAGCCTGGTTGCACGGGCGGTGGTCGAGGGCGATCGCTTGGCCGTGCAATTATGGGTGCAAGACACCGGCATTGGAATTAGCGTCGCCGACCAGCAGCGGCTGTTCAGCGTGTTTATCCAGGGCAGCAACAATCAGCAGTCGGCACGCAGCGGGTCTGGGCTGGGGTTGGTGATCAGCCGCAGCTTGTGCGAAATGATGGGCGGCCAATTGCACTTGAGTAGTGTGCTGGGGCATGGCACTCGGGTGGACGTGACGTTGGCCCTGGCCATGACCGCCACGCTGCCGGCCCCGATTGAGCCTGTGCAAGAGGCGGCGCCTGAGGGCCGTGCGCTGAGCATTCTGGTGGTGGACGACTACCCGGCCAATCGCTTGCTGCTGGCTCGACAGTTGAGCTTTCTGGGCCACCGTATCGTCACGGCCGAAGACGGTGTGCAGGGGCTGGAGCAGTGGCGAGCGGGGCAGTTCGATGGCGTCATTACCGATTGCAACATGCCCTTCAAGAACGGCTATCAACTAGCACAGGACATTCGCGCGCAAGAGCGTGAGCAGGGTCTTGAACCCTGCCTGTTGCTGGGGTTCACCGCCAACGCCCAGCCGGAGGAAGCTGAGCGCTGCCGGCAGGCGGGCATGGATGGGTGCCTGTTCAAGCCAACCGGGCTTGACGACTTGCGGTCGGCGCTGGCCTCGCGTTTGGCAGACGCGGGCCCGCAGCCTGTGCCGACATTCGATTTGAGCACACTCGTCGCGCTGACCGGCGATGATCACGCAGCGCTTGTCGGATTGTTGGCGCCGTTGCTTAAAAGCCTGGGGGAGGACCGTGCCTTGCTGCCACGCCTGGCAAGCCAGGCAGATTTTGCCAAGCTGCACGACCTGGCCCACCGTGCCAAGGGCGGCGCGCGAATGGTCAAGGCAAACCTATTGATCAGTGGGTGTGAAGCATTGGAGGCCGCATGTGAACAGCGCGACCGTCAGGCATTGGGGCCCGCGGTTGACGGCGTGAACGAAGCGCTTGATGTTTTGCATCGTGGCTTGAAAGCTTATTGCAATCAGCCCTGACTGCGGTTGATCGCCATTCGGGAAATTTGGGAAAACTCTTACACAAACCGGGAACATGCCTGATTTTGTCGTCGGCATATGTCTGGAGAATGGGCTGCGCTCACTGCCGAGCACTGCCTGCCCAGGGGTTTGCCATGCCGAACAAAGCACTGACCATCCTGATTGCCGATGAACAGCATCTGCAACGCTTGTACATCGAGAAAATGCTCAACCAGTTGGGTTATTACCGGATCGTGCCGGTGCAAACATTCGAAGAGGTGCGGATTCTCACTGCCATTCCTGCCGAACCCTTCGACGTGCTGATAATCAATGCGGGGCTGATGGCCCAAGCCCATGAGCCTCTGCCCCAGGTGCGTCATGTACTCGTCTACGAGCATCTGGACCTGGGCGCCCCTTGCGGCGTAACGCCGGCTGTGCGAGTGCGATTGCCGGGTGTGCCGGACCACGTCAACCTCGAACACTTCATGGACATCGTCGACCCCTGCGAGACTGCCAACGGCCTGCGGGTGTTGCCGTGGCTTCGAGAGCTGTCCCGCATGCCGGTGGCCCGGGCCTAGTCCACAGCCATTGTTTGTAGGAGCTCGCTCGCGAAAAACTCGCAGGCGCTGCGTTTATTCAGGAAGCACGCGTTATCGTTGACGTTTTTTTGCGAGCAAGCTCGCTCCTGCACGAAGGCGATTCAAGGGTGCATCGTGTTTACCGTATGCCACGAAATCTACGGGCCAGTTCAATCTTCGCAGAAGCAGGCAAGAGAAGGCATCGAGCACACGCCACTACCGGCCCATGCCCGCCCACTGCAGGAGTTTGCCAAACAGAAATTCCAGGCCGATCTAATGTTTTTCACCGATCAGTCGGCTTTGCCGTGTTCCCGCAAACGCTCGGCGGCACTGCGTAACAACTGCTCGGTCCCGTCCCAACCCAGGCAACCATCGGTCACCGAAACGCCGTATTTCATCGACGCGCTCAGCGGCTGGCAGCCTTCGAACAGGTGACTCTCAAGCATCATGCCGACCAGCGAGGTATCACCTTGCAAACGCTGCTCCAGCACGTCATTGAATACCGCCGGTTGGCGCAGCGGGTTCTTGCCGCTGTTGGCATGGCTGCAATCGACCATGATTCGTGGCGCTACTTTGGACTTGGCCAGGTCATGCTTTACGTCGGCCACGCTTTGCGCATCGTAGTTGGGCCCACGATGGCCGCCGCGCAGCACCAAATGAGTGTCGGGGTTGCCGGGCGTCTGGATGATCGCCGGGTGGCCCTGGCTGTCGACGCCGAAATGACGATGCGGGTGAGAGGCTGAGCGCATTGCATCGCAGGCAATGGCGACGCCACCGTCGGTGCCGTTCTTGAAGCCCACGGGCATGCCCAGGCCGCTGGCCATTTCGCGGTGAATCTGCGACTCGGTCGTGCGTGCGCCAATGGCGACCCAAGTGAGCAGGTCATCGAAGTAGCCGGCGGCCATGGGTTGTAGCAACTCGGTGGCCACCGGCAGGCCCAGGCGCAGCATTTCACGCATCAGTTGGCGGGACAGGGTCAGGCCGGCGGCCATGTCATCGCTGCCGTCCAAGTGCGGATCGTAGGCCAAGCCTTTCCAGCCCACAGTGGTGCGCGGTTTCTCGACGTAGGCACGGATCACCAGCAGCATCTGGTCGCTGACTTCAAGCGCAAGCTTCTTCAGATTGCGCGCGTATTCCATGGCCGATTCCGGGTCGTGGATCGAGCACGGGCCGACAATCACCAGCAAGCGTGAATCTTCGCCATTGAGGATGGCGCGCACGGCTTGGCGATGGGCGTGGACTTGTTCGTTGAGGAACGGGCTGAGCGGGAGTTGGTGCTTGAGTTCAAGAGCGCTGGGCAAACGCTGGGTCAGGGCTTCATTGGCGCTGTTGAGGGAAGAGACGGGCAAAGCGGCGACGGAGGAGTTCATATTCAAGGCTTCCTGGGCAAGCGGCGGGCGATTCCCGCACGCTTGGCCTACTGGGGTGTTCGACAATTGGCCGTATCGGCTACGTGTGTTGGCTTGCCACCACGGGGTGACCGGTCGGAGGCGGCAGGCTGTCCCGAACGGAGCTGGCTAAATCGCCATGCAGTGCAAGTGTCGTAGCGGTAATAGGTGGCGTAGTTCATGGTGTGATTCCTTTAAGTGAGCGTGAAAAACAAATTGTCAGGCGCTGAAAAAACAAAACCCCCGGTCGGGGAGCCGACCGGGGGTTTAGATTTCTCTGGTAGGCGACCCCTTGAGTAGTGGGCGCCGATTTCAGGTATCAGGCGCGCCAGTGGCTAAACCAATACCCAAAATAAAAGCCGGCCAGTGCGCTCGAACCATTCACATTGGTAGCCGACACCGAGCGCAAGGCGCTGGCAGCAGGGCAAACCTGAGTGTGGGTGAGTGGCAACATGGGGCTCTCCAAATGATGGGGGGAGCTTACTAGAGGCGTGCGGGTGGATTCAATCAGTAATTTCTATTGCGTGGCAGTACTTACCGCTATGGGCGTAGGTATCTACACAACTTTGCTGCGACGCTGGACCTGTGGCGAGGGAGCCTGCTCCCGTGACGGCCTGACAGCCGGCGCTGATCTGGCTGAGGCAGCGCGATCCAAATGTGGGAGCTGGCTTGCCTGCGAAGACGGCCGGACCGTCAACACAGTTGGACCGTGTACATATTCATTCCTGCGGTAACGGCGATACCTATGCCGCTATGGGGCAAGTGTGGATATGCTGACGGCTCTCAAACAATGATTGCCAGGACGCGACCATGACTGCCTTGACCCTTGCTGCGGCGCAAACCGTTTCCATCCCGGGCGATATCGCTGCCAATATCCAGCGGCACCTGGCGTTGATGCGGGCCGCGGCTGAACAGGGCGTGCAATGCCTGGTGTTTCCAGAACTGTCACTGACAGGCTACGAGCCGTTCCTGGCGGCCGATTTGGCCATCGACCCGCAAGACGCCGTGTTGACGCCGTTGCGTGAGTTGGCGCGGGAGCTGCAGTTGACGGCCGTGGTGGGCATGCCGGTGCGCTTGACGCCAAAAACAGGTGTGCTGATCGGCGCGCTGGTGCTTGAGGCGGACGGTTCAGTAGGCGTCTACACCAAGCAGCATCTGCACCCCGGCGAAGAGCTGGCATTTGCTGCGGGGCAGGGCGGCGAGCCCTTGGAATTGGCAGAGGAGCGCATCGCGCTGGCGGTGTGTGCGGACTTTTCCCAGGCCAGCCATCCACGCCAAGCGGCGGCAGCGGGCGCCACAGTCTATGCCGCAAGTGTACTGATCAGCGAGGCAGGCTACGCGGCGGACAGTGCTTTGCTTGAAGGCTATGCGGCCGAGCATGGCCTGTTGGTACTGATGGCTAACCACGGTGGCCCATCTGGAGGCTGGGCTTGTGCCGGTCGCAGTGCGATCTGGACCGCCGATGGCAACTTGCTTGTTGCCGCCCCCAGTGTCGGCGACGCGTTGGTGATCGCCCGTCGCGACGGCGGGCAGTGGACCGGCCAAGTGGTCGCCCTCTGAATGAGGTTTCATTTGCGCCGGGCCATCGAGCAGGACCTGCCGTTTGCCCGCACCCTGACCCAGCAGGCCATGAGCCATTACTACCGTCAGAACGGCTTGTTGTGGTCCAGCGACGGCTTCGACGTGGCCTGGGCGGGCCGCGAGAACTGGCTGATCTGCAACGATGACGTCGTCATGGGCTTTATCAGCCTGAGCCGCGATGGCAAGGCCCTGTATATCCGCGAGCTGCACCTGCTGGAATGCTGCCGCAAGCAGGGCGCGGGCACATGGGTGCTGGAGCAAATGGCGCTCAAGGCACGCGTCGAGGGCCTGGGGTTTCTACGTTTGACGGTGTTCAAGACCAACCCGGCAAGAAGGCTGTATCAGCGCTTGGGGTTGAGCATTGTCGGTGAAGAGGATGGCTTCTGGCGGATGGAGCGTGAGTGTCGCGCACTCACATCGGACTAAAACATGCACGTCCTACAAATAGGCGCATACTGCTGTCAGTTAGTGCTTTGTTCGTTGTGGGATTGAGCTCTTGGCTCATCCACGATAACGCCCTCTTTCATGCCCAGAAGTACCGCCACTTTATGGGCTTCTCCACGCCGTCCCTTTTTGCGCCCGGAGAGCACTTGATACGTGGTTGCCGGGTCTACGCCATGCTCCCGGGCGAACGCTTGAACTGACTTTCCTTGATGTTCCAGCCAGGCCTTGGCTTGTGCAGCAGTACGGATTCCGGGCATAGTTCAAAACCGTTCAAGTTTGTTTAACGAAGTGATGGTGTGACACCTCTTGGGGTGTGCCAATTTAGGATCATACATCCAAATGAGTGGAATCGGTTCGCGCTTAAGGCAAGAAAGAGAGCGACTTGGCCTGTCGCAGAAAGTTTTTGGAGAAATTGGAGGCGTTGAAGCGAACGCCCAAGGCAAATATGAAAGCGGTGGTCGTGCACCCAAGGCCGACTATTTGTCTCGCGTCGCCGAAAAAGGTGTGGATATCCTGTACGTGTTGACCGGCAGCCCAACGCCGATCCAGCTGGATAACCTGAGCAAGATCGAAGAGAAAGTGCTGGGCAATTACCGAGCGATGTTCAAGGAAGACCAGGACGCAATCCGTCGCTTGACCAGTACCTTGGCTGAGCATTCATCCGTGGTGAACGGAAAAGCCAAGTCGCCCCCCCAGGAATCCTGACCTTTAGCCCAGGAAACAGGGCTGTTCGCCAGCCGGCGAACAGCCGCAGCACGTTTAATCTCTATATATATGACACTTGCAACTAGGTCTGCGCCTTGGTTTTTTGCTAAGGTGTTCAGCAACCTATAAGACCATATCGCGAGGTGTCTGCTTGATTAGGGTGCTAGTAGTCGATGACCATGATCTCGTTCGTACAGGCATTACACGAATGCTGGCTGACATCGACGGCCTGCAAGTAGTCGGCCAGGCGGAGTCGGGGGAGGAATCCCTGATCAAGGCCCGGGAGTTGAAGCCCGATGTGGTACTGATGGACGTCAAGATGCCTGGGATTGGCGGTCTTGGTGCCACGACCAAGTTATTGCGCAGCCATCCGGACATCAAGGTCGTGGTGGTCACGGTGTGCGAGGAAGACCCGTTTCCCACCCGTTTGCTGCAAGCCGGTGCCGCCGGCTACCTCACCAAGGGCGCAGGCCTGGCCGAGATGGTGCAAGCCATTCGCCTGGTATTTGCCGGCCAGCGTTACATCAGCCCGCAGATTGCCCAGCAATTGGCGATCAAGTCGTTCCAGCCCACCAGCGATTCGCCATTTGATGCGCTGTCGGAGCGGGAAATCCAGATCGCCCTGATGATCGTCGGTTGCCAGAAGGTGCAGACCATCTCTGACAAGCTGTGCCTGTCGCCCAAGACCGTCAATACCTACCGTTATCGTATCTTCGAGAAGCTTGCCATCAGCAGTGATGTTGAATTGACCCTGCTCGCAGTGCGCCACGGCATGGTGGACGCCAGCGCCTGACATGACCACACCGTTTGATCCGAGTGCCTTTCTCTCCACCTGCAGTGGCCGCCCCGGCGTGTACCGCATGTTCGACAGCGAGGCGCGCCTGCTTTACGTGGGCAAAGCCAAGAACCTGAAGAACCGTCTGGCGAGCTACTTTCGCAAGACCGGCCTTGCGCCGAAAACCGCCGCCCTGGTGGCGCGTATCGCCCAGGTCGAAACCACCATCACCGCCAATGAAACCGAGGCGCTGCTGCTTGAGCAGACGCTGATCAAGGAATGGCGGCCGCCTTACAACATCCTGTTGCGTGATGATAAATCCTACCCTTACGTGTTTTTATCCGACGGCAACTTTCCGCGCCTGAGCATTCACCGCGGGGCAAAGAAGCAAAAGGGCAAGTACTTCGGGCCTTACCCCAGCGCCGGGGCGATTCGTGAAAGCCTGAGCCTGCTGCAAAAAACCTTTTTTGTGCGTCAGTGCGAAGACAGCTTCTACAAGAACCGCACCCGGCCGTGCCTGCAATACCAGATCAAGCGCTGCAAGGCGCCCTGCGTGGGGCTGGTGGAACCTTCGGAGTACGCCGAGGATGTGCGCCATTCGGTGATGTTCCTCGAAGGGCGCAGCAACGCACTCACCGATGAGTTGTCCGGGGCCATGGAGCAGGCCGCCAGCACCCTGGATTTCGAAAAGGCCGCCGAACTGCGCGACCAGATCTCCCTGCTGCGCCGTGTCCAGGACCAGCAAAGCATGGAAGGCGGCACCGGTGACGTTGACGTGATCGCCGCGTTCGTCAACCCGGGCGGCGCCTGTGTGCACCTGATCAGCGTACGAGGCGGGCGGGTATTAGGCAGCAAGAACTTCTTCCCGCAGACCGGTATCGACGAAGACGTGGCGGAGGTCATGGCCGCATTCCTTGGCCAATACTACGTCAGCAGCCCTGAGCGCGACCTGCCGTCTGAACTGATCGTCAACGTGGTGCACGAAGACTTCCCCACCTTGATCGAGGCCATCCACGAGCTGCGCGGCCGCGAGCTGGACATCAGCCACCGCGTACGCGGCACCCGTGCTCGCTGGCAGCAGTTGGCCGTGACTAACGCCGAACAGGCCCTGGGCGCGCGGCTGGCGAACCGACAGCACGTCGCTGCACGCTTCGACGCCTTGGCCGAGGTCCTCAACCTGGACGAGCCGCCCCAGCGCCTGGAGTGCTACGACATCAGCCACTCCAGCGGCGAGGCCACAGTGGCCTCTTGCGTGGTATTCGGGCCGGAAGGGCCGATCAAGGCCGACTACCGGCGCTACAACATCGAAGGCGTTACCGCCGGCGATGACTACGCCGCCATGCACCAGGCGCTCACGCGGCGATTCAGCAAGTTGAAGGACGGGGAGGGCAAGCTCCCCGATATCCTGCTGGTAGACGGCGGCAAGGGCCAGTTATCCATGGCCCGTGACGTGCTCAACGAACTGGCGGTGCCCGACCTGATCCTGCTCGGTGTGGCCAAGGGCACCACGCGCAAGGCCGGCTTCGAGACGTTGTACTTAAATGATGCCGCCCATGAGTTCACGTTGAAGGGCGACTCACCCGCACTGCACCTGATTCAACAAATCCGCGACGAAGCCCACCGTTTCGCCATTACCGGCCACCGCGCCCGCCGTGGCAAAACCCGGCGAACTTCAACCCTGGAAGGGGTGGCAGGGGTTGGCCCGACGCGGCGTCGCGACTTGCTTAAACATTTTGGTGGCTTGCAGGAGCTCTCCCGTGCCAGCATTGACGAGATAGCCAAAGCACCCGGTATCAGTAAAAAGCTCGCTGAATTGATTTATGCCAATCTGCACAGCGAATAGAATGCCTTCTCACCTCGTAGCCAGTTGTGCCGATGAATATCCCTAATCTGATCACCGTACTACGCGTCCTGCTTATCCCGATTTTCATTTTGTTGTTCTATTTGCCGTATGAATGGAGCTACGTCGCGTCCAGTTCGGTATTTGCCTTCGCAGCCGCCACCGACTGGCTCGACGGCTACCTGGCCCGCCGCCTGGAACAGAGCACGCCCTTCGGCGCGTTCCTCGACCCCGTGGCCGACAAACTCATGGTGGCCGTCGCCCTGGTCCTGCTGGTACAGGAACACGGCAACCTGTGGCTGACCCTGCCGGCCGCCGTCATCATCGGCCGCGAGATCGTCGTCTCGGCCCTGCGCGAATGGATGGCCGAAATCGGCGCCCGCGCCCACGTCGCCGTCTCCAACATGGGCAAATGGAAAACCGCCGCGCAAATGCTCGCGCTGGTGATCCTGCTGGCCAACCCGTCGGACTTCTCGTTCTGGGTCCTCACGGGCTACGCCTTGCTGCTGGTCGCGGCCGGCCTGACCCTGTGGTCCATGCTGCAATATCTGCGTGCGGCCTGGCCCCATCTGCGAACCACCGTTGAAAAGAAATAAAACTTTTTTGAATCAAGGGGTTGACGGGTGCTGAGGATTCTATAGAATGCGCATCACCAAGCGGGAATAGCTCAGTTGGTAGAGCACGACCTTGCCAAGGTCGGGGTCGCGAGTTCGAGTCTCGTTTCCCGCTCCAAGCATTAATGAAAAAGCCACTCTAACGAGTGGCTTTTTTTTGCCTGTGTGATTTACGGAATGGACGCTTAGGCGTCTTTTTTTGTTTGTGCGCACAACCGTAGGGCGCGCGCTCAAATTCGTATTGTTACTAGATCCGCTCAGTTCGCCTGGGTCGCCAGGCGAACTACTGTTCGCTCAACTTCCCGACGCGCCTCGACGCTTGGGGAGGGCGTCACTTCTGGCACCGATAATCCTAAGTGACGGTGGTTTCCAGGCAGTGGAATTGCCCCATCGTGCGGCACACGGATTTTTGTGCGCCTGCGCGCTCAGCGCGCGCGTAGTTCCAAAATTGGCAACGCCCCGTGGCAATCGCCAACCCTTGGGATGCCCGGATTTGGCCGTACTCAAACGGCGTATGGACGTAGAAGAGTTGCACAAGCCCGTCGGACGGGTTGCCGCCGGTGGCCCCCCAATATTTCGGCGTTGCGCAGCCTGCAATGAGCGGTAGGGCGATGGCGACGATGACGGATTTCATTGTCGAGGGCGGTCCTTCAAGAGTAAAACATGACGTTTGTAGGAGGTGTTTCCACTAGCCTGTCTCAACGTCGGTTGCCTAAGGCGGCCCAAACTTGACCGACTGGCAGCCACTGGACAGCAGCAATTCGCCTTCATCGGCCTCAAACCCGACGACCTTCCTGTCCTGGTCGACGGTGATGGAAAGGATGCAGCGATTCGGGTTATTGACGGTTGCCCAATAGTTGGTGTGCACCATCACATTGCCCTGCCTTTCCGCGCTTTGTGCCACCACCTCATTGCTGTTGTAAGACGTGTCGCGGTACCACTGCATCACCACATGCTGGTCGTCCGCGGTGCGATCCATTTTTTGGGGTGGACCAAAGAAATTGATGGCGTCCTGCGCCGGGCGGCCTTTCCATTGGCTGCGCGCGTACATTTCCGGGACGGTGTCAAAACTGACGCAGCCGGTCTGCAGCAGCGCGAGGGCCAAGGCCAATGCACCTGTGTATTTCATGTTGATCACTCATTATTCAAGCGTGCCGGTTGGCGCCGGAGGTCATTTTTTCTCAGGTGCGCCCAAGAGGAAGTTGAGGTCGCGCATCACGTCCTCGGTGCTGCTCTTCCTGGATTCAATGCGGATCGGCTGATTACCCGGCAACTGATTGAAGAGGCCTTGCTGCGTGATCGCTACCAGTTGTGCGTTGTCGATGGAGCCGACGCCCATTGGCATCATGGCGTTGGACTTGCGTTTGCCTGGTGCGCAGGCGAAGTCATAGCCACGCTCCAGCCAGCTCTTGGGCACCGGCACCCAGCGTTCAGGCGCCGGCAGCACCGTGGTGGCCCCGGCGCGCAGGTAGGCGGTGGCCGAGTTCACCCTGAGCTGTCGCTCCGGGCATTGCAGCTCCAGCGCGTAGCTCACGTAGTTGGGGCTGTTGGGGCTTTCGAATACCCTGCACGACCGTCAGCTGTGTGTTTTGCGGGTGTTGTTGTGTGGCTTTTACCGACTGTGCATCGGCGAAGAACAGGTCTCTGTTGGGCGTGTCGCCGGTGCCAAAGATCATCCACCAGTCGGTGGCCAGCGCGGGGGCTGCGCTTAGCGATAAGAGGGCGAAGGTCGAACCTGCGAGCAGGCGCTTTCGCAAACCGAGGGGGATGTTGTTGTACATGGTCAATCGACTCCTGTCGTGGACGCGGGGAGGGCTAGAGCTCAACGAAATGAGCGAGCGGGCACATCCTAGGCAGCGTCGCCCGTGCCATTCAATAATGTGGGCGCAATCAGGACGCGTCCTGCGAACCCATGCGCTGGGTCTGTAGGAGGTGTCTTTCAATAGCGTTGTGCGTGACTTATCCAAGCATTGAAAACGCCCCAGAAATTGAATGGGTGTCTAAGTGTTGGGGGCGCCCTTCACCCTCGGCAGCCGACTGCGCGCACTCTTATGCCTCAAACGGCCATCTATCGAATGCTGAGCGCTGACGCAGGTTTAGCGTGCTGAGCATGAACACCATCTTTGCCGGCAACGCCGCCATGTGGCGCGCCCGGCACGCCGACGGCCGTTCCCATAGGCCGGTGCGCGCGATGCCCGCACCGGCTGTCAGGGTTACTTCGTGCAGGTCAGGCGCGAGTACTTCGGCGGCTCAAGCAGGATGCCTGGAGTCATGACCGTCGAGCAGTTGAACACACGGCCCTTGGCGGTCGTGGCTTTGAAGTTCAGTTCAGCGCCGCCCAGGAAGTCCTCCTTGCTCTTGGTGACCGGGCCCATGGTCAGCTCATCCGTAGAGGCCAAGCCAATCGCCTCTGCGGTGACTTTGTGTATCTGCAGTACGTTGGGGTTGGTGGTGCAGCCCGCCAGCAGGCTGGCCAGTGCAAGCAGGAGGAGGGCGGTTGAGGTCTTGGTCATCGTTGAGGCTCCTTGCGAGTGGCGGCGGCAGGAAAATTGCGCGCGTGCCGCCTGTGGGAATCATGAGGGAACAGGGATTTGCCCTACGGCGGCGGAGTCTAGGAGCGCGTAAAAGACCCCCACAATCACTTGGAGGAAATCGAGACGGAGGCTACGGTGGAGCGTGTTGGAGCTGACGGAAATCGAGCGGGAGAGGGTCAGGCCACCGAGGGAAAATCGAGGCTGAAGGGTGACGAAGGTGGGCATGGGGATATGCAGATCCTCCACGGCGATGGGGCTTTCGCAGGCATGCTCTAGCTGGGTAGAAAAATCCATCGCGAGGGTGTTAGTGACAGGCTGCCGGCTAGATGTCAAACCCGCAGGTACTTCCATCGTTCGCTGACCCATGACGGCATCACTTTTTATGGGGGAGGGTGTTCGCCTCGCTGGTTTCCCTGACCGCAAACATTAGGCAGCGCATCGCTTCACGATCCTGTTCCGACAAGCAACGGTAGTAGTGGACCAGGCGCTCTTCTTCTCGATTGAGTTGTCGGGACCGCAGGGCTGTACTGACGGCGGTACGCAATGAGGGAAAAAATGAGGTATTTAGCATGATCCAAGTTCTTCATGAGGTGAATGGAGACGTGGGCTTCTTGCCCGGAACAACTGAATACATAACGTTTATTTTAGAAAAGGGCTTGTCGTTTTTCGTGACTGTTGGGTATTTCAGATGGGGCCGTCGGAAGTGTTTGGAGAAGGTGTAGGAGCGATCTTTCAAAGGCGGTGGAAAACACGCGATAGGGGGACGCTACCGCGGATCGGGTCCTATGCGGTGCCTGAGAGGTCCCAGTGCTGGCTTTCGATCAGGTAGCACGAGCGGTTTCATTAAATGATTCAGAGGCACAGACCGTCGAGTACGTGCGCTCAGCGTCAAGTAACAATGGGCTGCCTCACCTTGCGACTTAACCCCGGTGTCTTGCCCGTAACACGTTTGAACGCGCGACTGAAAGCGGCCTGGGATGTATAGCCCAAGCGTTGTGCTACCTCTTCGATCGGCAGCCTTTCCAGGGTCAGCCACTGGCTTGCGAGCCGCATTCGCAGTTCGGTGACATAGCGCAGCGGCGTCATGCCAATCGTCACCTGGAAGCGATCCGCGAAGGCTGAGCGTGAGGTATTGCATTGCTCTGCCAATTGCGCAACGGTCCAGTCGCGGCCCGGTTGTTGATGGAGCGCGAGCAGTGCACCGGCCAAGCGTGGATCGCGCAAGGCGGCGACCAGGCCAGAGGCATTACCGCAGGCACACTCTACCCAGCCGCGAACGACCATGGCGGCCACCACGTCGGCCAACCGCGCGAGGATACCGGCGAAGCCCACACGTGCGGCGCTGACCTCGCGTTCCATGGTGGTCAGGATAGGCACCAGTCCAGGGTAGCGCTGGCCGTCGGCATCAATCAACATCAGGCCCGGCATCAGTTTGCCGAGGCCATGGATGCTGCCCAGTTCAAACTCCATACAACCACTGAACAAAATGGTGCTCGGCGTTGGGCTGGCATCGGTTCCGGTGTGCACCGCGCTCACGGTGTCACCGAGGGGGACGCCGTCTAGGCGGTCGATGTCCTGAACGGGTACGTCCGCATGGGAATACAGTTGATGGGCCGCGCCGTGGGAGATGAACACGGCGTTGCCGGCAGACAGCGCGTAGGTGGTGCCGTCCTCCATTCGCAGTACCGCATTGCCGACGGCCATGAAATGGAACCAGGCATGCCCAGGTTTTTCAGCGAAGCCCAAACCGAAACTCGGACTCGTTTGTATACGCCGGTATTCGACGCCACGCAGGCGCATACCGCGCAACAGTTCGTTGATGAGATCCGAGGAAAGAGCAAACTGTTCTGCAGACATTGTTCAGGTGTTTTAGTCAAAAATGAGAGATCTTGGATCATAGATCATCCAGATTCGCGCGCCTAGACTGCGGGTCGCAATGATGATTGGGAGATCGCTGTAATGACTGACTGTGTATGTGACGCCGTATCCAACCGCCATCCCGGCGCCTTCTCGGATGCAGAGCCTGCGGCCCCCGCGTGGATGGCCGTCTTCTCACTGGCAATGGGAGTGTTCGGATTACTGACTGCGGAGTACCTTCCGGCCAGTTTGTTAACACTGATGGCGACTGATCTGGGCGTGTCCGAAGCGCTGGCTGGCCAGGCGGTAACGGTGACAGCAGTGGTAGCGTTGTTCGCCGGTTTGTTGGTGCCAGGCCTGACCCGCGGCATCGACCGACGTTGGGTGTTGTTGGGGTTTTCAACGTTGATGGTTGCCTCCAATCTGTTGGTCGCCGTTTCTTCCAGCTTCGCGGTGCTGCTGTTGATGCGCATCTTGCTGGGGATTGCCCTGGGCGGGTTCTGGAGCATGGCTGCGGCGGTGGCGATGCGCTTGGTGCCGAGTGCTTTGTTGCCTCGGGCGCTGTCGATCATTTTCAGTGGGATTGCCATCGGGACGGTCGTTGCCGTGCCACTGGGCAGTTATCTGGGCGGGCTATACGGCTGGCGCAGCGCGTTCTTTGCAGCGGCGGCGGTAGGCATGGTGACCCTGACGTTTCAGTCATTGACTTTACCGCGCCTCGCGCCGCGCCGGCCAGCACGTCTGCGCACGGTTTTCGACGTGTTGCAGCGCCCAGGCATCGCCATGGGGATGTTCGGTTGTGTGCTGGTGCATAGCGGTCACTTCGCGATGTTCACCTACGTTCGGCCATTTCTTGAAGGTACTACCGGCATCGGCTCGCAAGGGCTGTCGCTGATGTTGTTGGGGTTCGGTGTGGCGAACTTCTTCGGCACGCTGTTGGCTGGCAGGCTGCTGGAGCACCGCCCGCTGGCGACTCTGGTGTTAATGCCTGCGCTGGTCGGGGTTGCAGCACTGGCGTTGGTGCTGTTGCCACCCTCGTTGCCGGGGCAGGCGGTACTGCTGGCAATCTGGGGCTTGGCCTTTGGCGGTGTGCCGGTGGCGTGGTCGAACTGGGTCGCCAGCGCGGTACCTGACCAGGCGGAAAGCGCCGGGGGTATGGTGGTGGCCTCTGTGCAGTCCGCCATCGCCATGGGCGCCGCCGCTGGCGGTGCAGTGTTCAGCCTCGGTGGCAGCGCGGGCGTATTTATAGCGGCGGCGGTGCTGATGTTGCTGGCTGCGTTGCTGATTGCGCTGCGTGTCCGGGTGCCTTCTGTCCATGTCGTCAATGCTGGGAGGGCTAGCGCTCAATAAAATGAGGACTATTGAGTTTCTAGGTAACCCTTGACAGTCCCCCGTGACCCGCACTCAATCGACCCCGGCCATCCGAATCGAGGCCATCTGGCACGTCATCTGAAAAGGGACCAAGGGCATGGGCGTTTTCGATTACAAGGGCATGAAGGGCGACCCCGCCAAGGCGCTGCTGAGCAACGCCTTGGCTTTATCCGAGTACGCGTATGACTCCACCGGCCAACCCCTGGCAACCGGTGGCTGGGCGCCTATCGGTGCGCAGGCCCTGGGCGTGACGCAGCATGTGGACAAGCAAGGCACCTTCTGGGGCGAGACAGCCTTGGCCCCTTCGGCCAACGTCGAGATTCTGGGGCAGTACGATGGGCTTGGCAGGCTGATCGCCATGGGGATTGCCTTTCGTGGCACGTCCTTTGGCTTGACCTGGGATGGCGCGGGCGACGTGGCCAGCGACCTGGCGGCCGCAGCACTGCCTGGATACGCCGCCAATTACGCCAAGTTCGCCTTCAGCGCCTTGCTCGAAAACGTCGCTCGTTACGCCGCGAGCCAGGGCTTGAGCGGCAAGGATATCCTGGTCACCGGCCATAGCCTCGGCGCACTGGGCGCCAACAGCCTGGCGACCTTGAGCCACGATCACTGGGGCGGCTTTTATCAGGATGCCAACTACGTAACCTTTGCCTCACCCGCTCAACGCTCGGGTGATACCCCGGTGTTGAATATTGGCTATGAAAATGACCCGGTGTTCAAAGCCATTGATGGCAAAGGCATCAATACCTCGGCACTCTTCTGGGGCAACGACCGGGGCTGGGATGCGGCCGCCAACAACCTCGTCAGTTTTACCGATAATTACGCGTCGTTCTCGGCACATTTACCTAATAGTCTGAATTGGGGCGTGGCCAAGGCTCACTCCCTGGACGGTTACATCCAAGGTTTGGGGCGTATCGCGTCCTCCGAGTTCTACGACCTGACCAGCAAGGATTCGACCATCGTGGTCTCCAGCCTGACCGAGGCTGCGCGTGAAACCACCTGGGTACAAGACCTGAACCGTTACGCTGAAAAACACACTGGCAATACCTTCATCCTCGGCACCGAGGGCAACGACCTGCTCAAGGGCGGTGTCGGCAACGACTTCCTGGAAGGCGGCGCCGGTCATGATCGTTTTCGCGATGATGGCGGCTACAACATCCTGCTGGGCGGGCAGGGCGATAACGTCTTCGAACTGCACAAGCCACTGGCCAGCTTCGGCTTTGCCAATGATGGCGATGGCACGCTCTATATCAACGACGCCTATGGCGGCATCAGTATGACCCGCGATATCGGTGCATTGGTGAGCCAAGAGCAGTCCTACATCATGTGGAATTCAATCCCCTGGGGTACCCACGATGTAACCTATAACGTAACCGGCCAAGGCCTGCTGGCCGGCACAGCCTTGACGCCCTACACGGCCTCTGCCAACGGCGATGCGCAGGACAATGTCCTCACCGCTCATGCTGCGGGGGAATGGTTGTTCGGTCTGGGCGGCGACGATTATTTGATCGGTGGGCAGGGTAATAATGTGTTCGTCGGCGGGGCGGGCAATGACCTGATGGTGTCGGGCGGGGGCAGCAACACTTTCCTGTTCAACGGCCTCTTTGGCAATGATCGGGTCGAGGGCTACCAGGCCAGCGATAAGCTGGTATTCATGGGGATTCCTGACCTGGGCCAGCAATACGATTACCGTTCCCATGTCTCGATGTTCGAGGACAATGCGCTGTTGTCCTTTGGCGACAACTCGGTGACGTTGGTTGGCGTGAACATTACTCAACTCAATGGTGCAGGCATTTATATTTCCTGAATACCCACACAATGGGCTGTTGAACCTGTGGCGAGTGAGCTTGCTCCCGTGACGGCCCCTCAGCCGACACATACCTACCTGACGCCCCACGGACCAAAATGTGGGAGCTGGCTTGCCTGCGATGGCGGCTGTCAGACCGCTACGGGAGCAGCGGATATCTACCGCGGGTTTGTCATCGAGCTCAAACCCGCTACCTCATAGCCTCCGTTACTTGAGCGTAACGTCGAGCATCGGCGGGATGTAACCGTAGTCATACTCGGCGACCACGAACGTTTGCTGCCCTTTGATCTTGATGCCCACCGTCGGTGCTTCGGTGCCGCCGATACGGATCTGCGTGCCGGTGTCGTCGGTCGGTACGCTGTCGATGAAGGAGGTCACCAGGCCGTTGGGCATGACGCAGTGCGAGTAGGTCTGAAACGGTTGGGAGGACGGGTTGCCCAGTACCAGGCCAGAGCCGTTCAACGGCACATACGGGCCGAACAGCGAATCGGCGACGAAGCCGTATACCCCGTCCGGGCCGGTTACACCGTCGGCGTAGGTGAAGGTGTGGCTGATGGTGAACAGGTAGTACTTGCCGTCCTGGAACACAAAGTGCGGGCGTTCGGTCTGGTCGTTGACGCCGACCGCGGTCAGCAGCGGTGGCAGCATTTCCCAGTCGTCACCGTCTTCGTCGCGGGCCACGGCGATCCCGACGCAGGCGGTCTGGAAGCGCGAGTTGCCGACCTCTTCATAGCCGGGTGGTACGTCGCCGATTTCGGCGTTACCGACCTTGTGCGAGCCGCGTTCGCCGGCCACGTTGCCTTCGAACAGCATGTACAGCTTGCCGTCTTTCGGGTCGCGAAACGGCCATGGATCGCGAAAGCCCCAGAAGGCGTTTTGCGCTTCGGTCTGGTACATCTTGCCGTCCGCCTCGAACAGCGGCTTGACCTTTTCGAAGCCCACCAGGCTGACGCCATGCTCGGTGGTCACCACGCGGCCACGCACCTTGACGATGGTCGCGCCGGGCGTGACGGCGGTGTAGTACAGGTCCACTTCGCCTTGTTCGTTCAGCAGGATCGGTGTGCCAGCCCATTCGCGCACGGTGGGTGAAACCCCTTCAGCCATCACTCGGCCGCCGAGCTTCCAGTCTTTGCCAGTGCGAGAAAACCAGTAGTACATCTTTGCCCGGCCATGGCGATCGTTCCAGTCGCGGATGACGTCGTAGTTGCCATTCTGATCGAGGTATTGCGGGTCGTTCGGGTGGCGATCCGCAGTGAGGGTGAAGATCACCGACCAGCCGTCAACGGAGGTGATGTTGCCGTCGATATCACGCAGCGGCATGGTGTCCCAGATAAAAACCTCGTCACTCAATACCGGGAAGTTCGCACTGACCAGTGGCTGGGTGGTGGTGGGGTCGTCCGCACGCACTTTAAGCGCATCGGCTCGGGTCCACAGGCTGGGTTGATGGGGTGTTTTTCCAAATTTCGAAGGGGTGTTTTTCATAGGAAACCTCGTCCATGTAGGGATTCAAGTCACTGTATTTATATACAGTGATTCGAATTTAAAAGACTCGGATCTGTGGGTCAAGGATAAAAATGCATTTATGCATTTTTTGAGTTTTTCATTCAGCTGATACGTTTCACCTTGTCCCGTTTACAGAAGTTATTTCATTGGCGTGGCGCAGTGATGGCCATGAGCGAGAGGGTGGTTAGTTCAAGCCACGCATGAACTGGTCACTGATCAGGTCAGCCAGCATCCGCACGGGTTCGGTAAGGCTTTGGCGAGAACGGTGTATGAGTCCGATATCCCGGTGAAAGGTGTGTATGCCCAGATCGAGTGCTCGAACACCCATAGGCCACTCCGGATCTCTGCACGTTTGCGGCACCAATGCGACGCCTACGCCCTTTTTGACTAATTGAAGGATGGCCTCCAGCTCATCCAGTTCGCACACCTCATGCAGCGTGAAATGCATCTGCCGCACAAAACGATCAACCTGCCTGCCGCCGAACGATGAGCGGTCATAGCGAATGAAAGGATGGCTGGACAGCAGCGCCGACCAGTCTTCACCCGGCACTTCGCTCGGTACTATTAGCCGGTAGGGCTCCCGCGCCAGCGTCGTCCAGTGCAGGTCACTCTGGAGCGAGAAGGGCGGGCGAATGATGGTGGCCATGTCGATCTCGCCAGCGTCGACGAGGTTGACCAATTCCATCGACAGCCCTGGAATGACTCGCGTGCGACATTGCGGGCATTGCTGGTGAAACCTGGCCAGCGATTCGGGCAAATATGAGCGCTGCACCGACGCGATTGCGCCGATAGTCACCCGCTCGTTGGTGGGTTGTCCCATCGTCGAGGAACCCAGGTTGTCGTAAAGATTGAGCAACTCCTGAGCTTGCAAGAGTACCTGGTGGCCCATTCTATTGAGATGCGCAGAGCGTCCTTTTCTGTCGAAAATTTCAACGCCCAGTTCAGCTTCGAGGCGCTGGATTTGCGCGCTCACAGCGGCCTGGGTCAGGCCGATTCTGTTGCCGGCAGCGGCAAAAGTGCCTTCCCGCGCAACAGCGATGAGTGTCTTGAGTTCTTTGATCATTCATAAATATTAATTGTGTTTCTAAGAAATATATATTGATTTTTATGTTGGGTTTTCCGTCCTACGATGTTTTCCATTCCCGGCAACGGCTGAGCCAAGCGAGGCAATGACGGGGGAATGTTCGCCAAACCCACAAAAAAAGCACTGGAGATCTGATGAGCCTCTCGCCATTCCACCTCGCAATACCTGTTTACGACCTGGCTTCAACACGGACCTTCTACGGTGAGGTTTTTGGTTTAGAAGAAGGGCGGTCCAGCACTCAATGGGTCGATTTCAATTTCTATGGTCATCAACTGGTGATTCACGAGCATCCCAAAACCGCCTCTCAAGAAAGTGTTCATAGCAATCCGGTCGATGGTCATGATGTTCCTGTTCCGCACTTCGGCATCATTCTGGGTTGGGAGCAATGGGAAGCGCTGGCCGAGCGACTGAAGTCGTTTGGTACCGAATTTGTGATCGAACCGTACATTCGTTTCAAAGGTCAGGTTGGCGAGCAAGCCACCATGTTCCTGTTTGATCCTTGCGGCAATGCTCTTGAATTCAAGGCGTTCAAGGATATGGGCCAGCTCTTCGCGAAATAAGAACACCCATGGCACAGCTGAGCTGTGCCATGGGGGCTCACGTGAGCTGCAAGCTCATGACTCTAGCAACTGCTGATAACGCAGACCTTTCATTCCAACAAGAAGGCTAGACATGAAACGTATTCCCTTGGTGTGGCAAATCGTTGCCGGGCTGTTGCTTGGCGTGCTTGTCGGTTGGTACTTCAATACCCATCCGCTCTATCAG
This sequence comes from Pseudomonas sp. BTN1, assembly GCF_001907715.1. Lineage (NCBI taxonomy): Bacteria > Pseudomonadati > Pseudomonadota > Gammaproteobacteria > Pseudomonadales > Pseudomonadaceae > Pseudomonas > Pseudomonas sp. BTN1. The sequence goes on from NZ_MPBM01000006.1 coordinate 55,649, forward strand.
GCATGGGTCAGCGTGCAGGTTCTGAAACCGCTTGGTGACATCTTTATCAAGATGATGAAGATGGTCGTTGTGCCAATCGTGTTCTGCTGCATGATTCTGGGCATTGCAGGTGGCCCAGACAGCAAGTCATTTGGCCGCATGGGTGTGCGCTCGCTCGGTTATTTCTTTGCGATTACCGCGCTGGCCGTCGTCATAGGCTTGTGTTTCGCAAATCTCTTCGAACCGGGAACAGGTACCGATATTTCCGGTGTTTCGCACGGTGCCGCATCCATCACGCTGGAGCCGCCGAAAGGAGCGCTGGTAATATTGCAGAACATCGTGCCCGATAACGTATTGGCTGCGATGTCGGAGGGGAAGTTGCTGTCGGTGTTGTTTTTTGCCGTGCTGTTCGGCCTGGCATTGAACGCCTTACCGAAAGAGAAAAACGCACCGGTCATCGCACTGCTTCAAAGTGTTTGCGATGCGATGTTCAAGGTTGTCTCCATGGTTATGGCTTATGCGCCTGTGGGTGTGTTCGGCATGATCGGCGCGACCGTGGCGACGTTTGGTTTCGCTTCCTTGTTGCCATTGCTCAAGTTGATTGGTGTTGTGTACCTGGCGCTGATTGTTTTCGCGTTGGTGGTACTTGGCGGTATCTGTTACTTGATAGGCGAAAACATTTTCAAGTTGATCCGGTACTTGCGCGATGAGTTGATGCTCGCATTCTCAAGTGCCGCCTCAGCCGCAGTGATGCCGCAGTTGATGACAAAAATGGAAAGTTACGGCGTGCCGCGTCGGATCGTCAGTTTCGTGGTGCCGGTGGGGTATGCGTTCAACCTCGATGGTGCGTCGATTTTTCTTGGGGTGGCGACGATCTTTGTCGCGCAACTCCATGACATCGACCTGTCGTTATCCCAGCAGATCCTGTTGGTGGTGACCATGGTGCTGACTTCCAAGGGCGCAGCAGGGGTGCCAGGTTTCGCCATCATCATCTTGTCAGCGACATTGGCCTCAGCAGGTCTTCCACTGGAAGGCGTCGCGTTGATCGCTGGCATTTTCAGAATCATCGACAGTGGTACCACTACGTTGAACGTGTTGGGCAATGCCATTGCGCCGTTAGTCATCGCCAAGTGGGAAAAGGTCGAGCTCAGACCTTCAACGGATTATCCAGCCGCACGGGTCTAGTCGTTTGCAGGAGCAACGATAGGCGAGAACGCAGGAGGTCATTCGTCAGGTATTGCTAATGTTTTGTAGACGACCGGTCTAGTTTTGGATAGACTCTCGTCATTATGAAAAAATCTAATCTGGACATGCGACAGCACATCATCGATGTAGCGAAGACACTGATGACCCACAAGGGCTATACCGCCGTCGGTCTTATGGAAGTATTGACGACGGCGGGCGTGCCCAAGGGCTCGTTTTATCACTACTTCCGCTCCAAGGAGGAGTTCGGCCAGGCACTACTGGAAGAGTATTTCCAAGAGTATATCGGTCGGGTAGACATCGTCATGGCAGCGCAAGGGACTGGCGCCGAGCGGCTGATTGGCTACCTGAGTTACTGGGCGAAGACACAGGCGTTCGATCATCCCGAGGAGAAATGCCTGGTGGTGAAACTCGGCGCAGAAGTGTGCGACCTCTCGGAGGACATGCGCAGCGTACTTGAAGCGGGCACCGCGCTGATTATCCAGAGGATCACCCGGTGTATTGAACAGGGGATGGCTGACGGGTCCATCACGTCGACCCAGAACGCCGAGACATTGGCTGAATCGTTGTATCAACTGTGGCTTGGGGCTTCACTGTTAGTGAAGGTGCGAAACACAACGGCTGCTTTCGAAACAGCGCTGAACACGAGTAAGCGTCTGCTGGCATAGGGGCGTTTTTTTTTACCACTTTACTAGACGACCGGTCTAATTTATCAAGAGGCTTTATGACCGATATCACCACGGATACCGACCTTTTTTCTCCCATGCATCTGGGGGCGCTGCAATTGGCTAACCGGATAGTCATGGCGCCCGTCACACGTAGCCGGATGGCCGACGACGGTGTGCCAAATGAAATGCACGCCACTTACTACGCTCAACGTGCCAGTGCCGGCTTGATCATTGCCGAAGCGACGAACATTTCTGCCCAAGGACGTGGCTATGCCATGACTCCGGGAATCTGGTCGCAAGAACAGGTGGCCGGCTGGAAAAAGGTCACCGACGCAGTGCACGCGGCGGGCGGCAAAATTGTCAGTCAGTTGTGGCACGTGGGACGTTTTTCCAGTGTCGAGTTGCAACCCAACGGCGAAGCGCCGGTAGCGCCTTCGGCGATCAAGGCTGAAGGTAGCACCTACACCGAAAATGGCTTTGTCGAGGTGTCGACGCCTCGTGCGCTGCAAACCTCGGAGATCCCAGGGATCATCGAGCAATACAAGCGGGCCGCCGAGAACGCCAAGCGAGCCGGTTTTGATGGCGTAGAAGTGCATTCGGCCAACAGCTATCTGCTCGATCAATTCCTGCGTGATTCCACTAACAAACGCACCGATCAATACGGTGGCTCCATTGAGAACCGGGTGCGACTGACCTTGGAAGTCACCGAAGCCGTGGTTTCGATATGGGGTAACGACCGTGTCGGTATTCGCCTTTCACCGGTGACCCCTGATGCCGGTAATACGCCTCCTGACAGCAATGTCATGGCGACTTATGGCTACCTGATCCAGCAGCTCAATCAATTGAACCTGGCGTACCTGCATTTTGTTGAAGGCGCCACGGCGACCTCCCGCACCGTGCCCGAAGGCGTGGACCTGGATGCACTGAGTGCCCAGTTTGAAGGGCCATTCATAGGCAATAACAACTATGACCTGGCGATGGCAATCGAACGCCGGGCGCAGGGCCGGATTGATGCGGTGGCATTTGGTCGCTTGTTCATTTCCAACCCCGACCTCGTAGAGCGTCTGCGTCGAGGTATTGAGCTGACCATCGCTCCACGCGAGAGTTACTACGGCGGGGGTGCAAAAGGTTACATCGATTGGCCAACCGCTGACGCCTCAATAGCAAGGTCCCGCGCTAATTAAGGCGCTGGCGTCGCAATAGCATTCATTGCAAAAAGGTATTGAACATGAATTACCTGCAAAACAAGGTAGTCATCGTCACGGGCGCATCCTCAGGCATCGGCGCGGCAACCACCCGGGCGCTGGTAGCGCAAGGTGCGCGTGTGGTTGCCGCCGCCCTTGATGAAGAGGCGTTGGAGTCTTTCGTCGCTGACCTGCGCGAGGCCGCAAGTGAGGTGGTCGCGTTTACTACTGATGTGACTCAACCGGATCAAACCCAGGCACTTGCCAGGTTTGCCCGTGAAACATACGGCGCCATCGACATTCTGGTGAACAACGCTGGCCTGATGCTTTTTTCCCGTTGGGTTGATCTGGCCGTGCAGGATTGGGAAAAGATGATCGATGTGAACATCAAGGGTTACCTCAACATGACGGCTGCAGTATTGCCGTTCATGTTGGAACAGAAGTCCGGGCAGATTCTCAATATGGACTCTGTTGCGGGGCATCAGGTAGGGCCGTATGCGGGTGTCTACAGTGCGACCAAGTTTTTCGTCCAGGCCATGACCGAGTCCATGCGCAAAGAACTTGGCGTGCAGCACGGTATTCGCGTTAACACGATCAGCCCTGGCGTCATCAATACAGGGTGGGCGGACAAGGTCAGTGATCCGCAGGGGCGCAAGGCTGCCCAGGCGCTGAACCGGATTGCAATTGGGCCTGACGATGTCGCCCGTGCAGTGATTTACGCGCTCAACCAGCCGGAAAACGTCACCGTCAATGACTTGATCATCTCGCCGACGCGCCAGGATTGGTAGCGGGCGGCGGTCATTGACTCATTCAGCAAGACCCCTCGGCTATGTCAGGCGAGCGGTGTGGCATCTCGTCCCCCATGAAAGGAAAAACAAGCATGTCGAAGAATATCAAGGCAGTACCCACCCACGAGTACGACGCTGTCATCGCCACAGCCAATCAGTACGTGGAAGGTCTGCGTACCGGTAATGCTCAAGGCGTTGCACAAGCCTTCCATCAAGACGCAGTGATGTATGGGTTCACCAATGGCGAGTTGCTCGGCGGCCCGATCAACAAGCTGTTTGATTTCGTTGCGAAGAACGGCGGCGCACCCCAAATCACCACTCGCCTTGACGTATTGGCAATTACGCCGAGCACCGCAGTAGTACGTGTCGATATGGAAAACGATGCGATTGGCGCCGATTACAACGACTACCTGACACTGATCAAAATTGAGGGTGTCTGGAAGGTGATTGCCAAGGTGTATCACCAGTTCGACGCGTAAGCATCAACCGATCCCGGCACCCCTGATGTCGGGATCGCCGGGCTGTCTATTCAAAGGGTCATACGATGCCAATGGTTGAATTCTCCGCTGTTTTGAACGCCGTGCACAACGCGCCTGGAGCGTGATGAAGAAGTTTGGTGAGATCCAGCAATGGCACCCTGCGATTGTCAAAAGCAGCCTCGAAGACGGCGAGTCCGATGGGGCTGTTGGGTGTCTGCTTGCTCAGTGTCGATGAGTCCAACGGTAGGCCCTTAAAAATAATGAACCCTGCCTGCGCCTGTGCACCCAAAGTTACATAACCTGGAGGTGCATCATGCAAACCACTTACTTCTGGATAGGCCTGGCAGTGATCCTCGTACTGCTTGATGCGTGGATCATCAACAGCATCTGGCGCAGCGATAACGCCTCGGCGAGCAAGGCAGGCTGGAGTGCGATAGTCGTGGTCCTGCCGTTCCTGGGCGCCGCAATATGGGCGATTGCCGGCCCAAGGGGTGTCACCAAGGGGCCGTCTTCTCCCGAGCACAGCAAGGGCTGAGTCCGGGCCGCGCTATGAACAACCCAGGCCCCGACGACTTACAGAGCCGCAACTACCCGGTACCGGAAGATATGGCCTTGCAGCGCAAGGTCTGGCGCTTTGAGCGGGTGGGTTGGTACGCGCTGCTGGTGCTGATGGGGCTGAGCCTGGCGGGCCTGTTTTCCAGCGGGCCGCTGAGCACCCGCCAAGTGCGCAGTGCCGATGGACAGTTGCGCGTGGAGTACCAACGCTTTTTGCGCAATGGCGCCTCCGATGGGCTGGTGATTCATGTGCAAGGCAAGGCCCAGGAACCCCTGGAGGTCGAGTTGAGCGGTGAACTGCTGCGCGGCTTCAATATCGAGATGCTGCAGCCTCAGCCGCTCAAGGCCAGGGCTGCCGGGGAGGGTGTAAGCGTCTGGATGCTGAGTGACAGCGCTGGCCAGGCCGTGTTGTACCTGACCTTGCGCAGCGACACGGTGGGCAGTGTGGATACCCAGGTGTCGCGACCAAAAACGGGCGCGTCCGTGCGCTTTTCTCAGTTCATCTACCCTTGAACGCCTGCTCCACTCCTACCGGCGTGAGCGGCACAGTTTTTCGATCAAGGTGATCAACGAATCATGGCCCACGGGCTTGCTGACATGCGCATTAAAGCCCGATTCAGTCGCCTTTTTCTGGTCATTGCCTGCGCCGTAGCCGGTCAATGCAATGGCGGGAGCCTGTCGAAGGTGGCCTACTTTACGCAGCTTCTGCATCAACTCATGGCCATTCATTTTCGGCATGCCGATGTCCGAAATAATCATGTCGTACTGGGCATCCCGGGCTGTTTCAAGCGCGCTCAAAGGGTCGCTGAAGGCGCTCACTTCGGCGCCTTCCATTTCCAGCAGCATGTTCAGCACCTCAAGCACTTCGGCTGAGTCATCGACCAGTAAAACCTTGAGGCCATTGAGGCGCTGATCTTCGTGCTGGGTAGCGCCGCTATCCAGCAGATGATTCTGTTGTTCGCACAGCGGCAACCAGATCGAGAAGGTGCAACCAAAGCCCAGCCCTCGCGAGTGCACACTCACCGAACCACCATGGGCCTCCACCAACTGCCGTACCAGCGACAAGCCAATGCCCAGGCCTTCACGCTGGTGGGTCTGGTGCTGGTTTTCCGCTTGCCCGAACAGGTCGAAGATTTTCTCCAGGCTGTCTGCGGCCAGGCCTGCGCCGCTGTCGATGACATCCAGTTGTGCGCGCCCGTCAGTTCGGCTGACTACCAACTGCACCTGGCCGTCCTCGGGAGTGAATTTCAGGGCATTGTTGACCAGGTTCCAGATCACTTGCTCGATGCGCGTCGGGTCTACGTCAACGATCAACGGGCCCGGCACCGAAGGGGTTTGAAGGCTGACCTGGCGACGATGACCGTCGGCAAGCACCACGCTGTGAATGTCCTTGACGGTGCGAATCAGGTCGATCGGTTGCTTTTTCAGCTTCAGCTTGCCCGTGCGAACCCGGGCGACATCCAGCAGGTCGTCAATGATCCGCGCCTGGCTGGACACCGCTTCGCAGATGGTATTGACCGCCTTGATGGCCGGGCCCGCGACCTTGGTGGCGGGCAAGCGCCGCAACAGTTCGGCGTTCAGCTGGATCAGGTTCAACGGATGCTTGAGTTCGTGGGACATCACCGCGAAGAACTCATCCTTGAGATGGCTGTTGGTCTGGGTTTCCTTCAAGCGCTGATTCTGTTCGTCCTGGGTGCGTTTGTGGCCGGTAAGGTCCCGGGCAATCTTGACGTAGCCGCGCAAACTATTGCTCTTGAGCTGGGTGACCTCGCCGCTGCAATAGAAGCGGCTGCCGTCCTTGCGCACATGCCAGCGTTCATCTTCGCCACGCCCATGTTCGCGGGCGGTGCGCAGTTCTTTCTCCGGCACGCCAGCGGTGCGGTCTTCCGGGGAGAAAATCAGATCGTAGTAAGCGCCCAGCACCTCGTCCTTGGTGTAGCCGAAGATCAGTTCGGCACCGGTGTTCCAGTCGGTGATGGCGCCATGGTCATCGAGGATGATGATGGCAAAGTCATGGGTGCTCTCGGCGACCAGGCGCATGCGCTCCTCGCCCAGGCGCAGTTCCTCTTCGGCCTGACGCCGCTTGGTGATATCAATGAAGGTCAGCACGGTGCCATCAATGTGATCTTCGCTGGAGCGGTAGGGCAGCAACCGCGCAATGTACCAGCGGTCGTCGTTGCTGCTGATTTCCCGCTCGATCATGCTCAGGGACTCAAACACGGTGGCGGCGTCTTCGGTCATTTGCGGGTAATTGAGGCGGTGGGTGATGTCCAGCAACGAGCGCCCGGTGTCCACCGGCAGCATGCTGAAAATATCCGTGGCCCGTGGCGTGAACCAGCGGATACGCATGTTGCGGTCGACGAAGACCGTGGCGATGTCGGTGGACGCGATCAGGTTGGTCAGGTAATCGTTGACCTTGTCCGTCTCTTCCACCTTGGTCTTTAGCTCGAAATTGACGGTCAGCAGTTCTTCGTTGATCGACTGCAACTCTTCCTTGCTGGTTTCCAGCTCCTCGGTGGCCGAGCGCAGTTCTTCGTTGACGGCCTGCATTTCTTCGTTGGAGGCCTTGAGTTCCTCGCTGGAGACTTCCGCCTGTTCGATGGTGTCCTGCAGGTGCAACTTGGTGCGTTGCAGCTCGCGCTCCAGGTTGCTCATGATCGCGTTTTCGGCCTGGGTGACGGTGTCGATGTCGGGCAGCAACGGGTCGACGGCGGTTTCCTGAAAGATCACCAGCACGTAGTCGTTTTCGGTCGCTTCATCGCGGTAGGGGCGGGCGCTGATGTCCACCAGGAAGGGGCCTTGCTCGCGTTGGATGCGGATCTTGCGTGAGGACACTGGGTTATTCGATTGCTGGACTTGGAACAGCGTGGTGCGAATATCCAGGCGCAAATCGGGGTGCACCAGCGTGACCAGGTTGTGCGTCACCTCGCCGGCCACGTAGCGCAGGAATCGACCAGCGCCTTCGCTCATGTGCAGGATATCGGCCTGCATATTCACGATAACGCTGGGCGGCGCGGCTTTTTCCAGGGCGCGCAGATGGATGTCTGCGAACGAGACCTTGCTGGGCGCCTTGGTTTCAATCGCCAGCGTCGTGGCGCTCGGGCGCAGATAGCCGCCTCGCGGCATGGTCGGGGCGCGGCGCACGGCGGACGAGCCGGCACGCACTCTGAAAATGCGGTTGCGCTTGTCCACCGGTACAAACAGGTCCAGGCAGCCGTCGGCCGACTCCGAGGAGCCGAGGAACAGGTAGCCACCGGGGCGCAACGCGAAGTGGAACATTTGCAGGATGTCGCGTTGCACTTCGCGGTCCAGGTAGATCAACAGGTTGCGGCACACGATCAGGTCGATCTGCGAGAACGGTGGGTCGGCCAACAGGCTGTGTTTGGCGAACAGTACCTTTTCGCGAATTTCCTTGCGCACCCGGTAGTGCTGGTTCTTCTCCTTGGCAAAGTACTGGCGCAACCGTTGAGGCGGTACGTCGGTGATGATCGCTTCGGGGTACACGCCGTTGCGGCCATGGGTAATGGCCCGCTCATCTATATCGGTGGCAAACACCTGCATCTTTGCACCGCTGGCGTCCAGCGCCAGTTGCTCGGCCACCAGCATCGCCAGGCTGTAGGCCTCTTCGCCGGTGGAGCAACCCGCCGACCAGATGCGCACCTCCTCACGGTGCGGCACGCTGTCTTCCAGTGACTTCACCAGGTTGGGGATCACGTCCCGCTCAAGGGCTTCGAAGGCCTCGCGGTCGCGGAAGAAGTTGGTCACGCCAATCAGCATGTCGCCCAGCAACGCCTTGGTTTCGTCCGGGTTGGCCTGGAGGAAGTTGTAATAGGTGGCCAGATCGGGTTGAGCCGTGACCTGCAAGCGCCGCTCGATACGACGCAACACCGTGGCGCGTTTGTAATGCTTGAAGTCATGCCCGGTACTAGCGCGCAACTGGATCAGAATATCCAGCAACAGCTGCTCGGCCACGGCGGCATCGCGTTCGGAGCTGGGTGGGATGGTCTTGATCTCAGGATCGTTGGCGGTGGGCAGCACAATCGACTGGGCATTGCGCCACAGTTCCAGCAGCTTTTGCGGCATTTCCACCACCGGCAGCACCAGGTCGACCATCTGGGTTTCGATGGCCGCCAGCGGCATGCCATCGTACTCGGCGTCTTCCGGCGCCTGTACCAGGGTGATACCGCCTTGCTCTTTGATCCGCGACAGCCCCACCGCACCGTCTGAGCCGGTACCAGACAGGATCAGGCAAAACGCGCGTTCTTTATGGGTGTCTGCCAGGTCGCGAAAAAACAGGTCGATGGCAATGTGCGGTCCACCTTCGCGCACGGAAGGTGAGACCGCGAGGTAGCCATCATTCATCTTCAAGAGCTGTGCTGGCGAGATGACGTACACGTGGTTCTTTTCGATGGTCGTGGTGTCATTGACCTGCGACACCGGCATGCGGGTCGTTTCCTGGATGATCTTGTCTGCCACGCTTTGATGGTCGGGCGAAAGATGCAGGACCACCACGAAGGCCATGCCGCAGTCTCCGGGCATGTGCTCGAAGAACGCTTTCACGGCTTGCAGCCCGCCCGCCGAGGCACCGATACCCACCACCGGGAAATTCAAGTTACTGGGGGTCAGATCTTTGCGTTGCGGAACGTTGGGGGACCGCGGGGGGGCAGACTTCATAAATACCAACCTTGGATAACGGCGCACAGGAAGACGGGTGTAGAGGGAAGAACTTGAACAACGAGGGCGAGGGCTGAACCGACAGTGAAATATAGCTGAAAACCTGCTGCCAACAAAAAAAGCCTTGAAGCCACCCGGTCATTCGACGGACCACTTACTGCCGGTTGAGGCACGCAACCTGCGGAAGGTTTAATCAAACTGACGAGTGGCCATCGCGGTTGCACGGTTATCCGATTTTCTGAAAATCCGTCTGAACTTCGCTTCCTGGCGAACCCTCGCAAAGAGAAACCCACCCAGGAGACGTTCTGATGAACAGCTATCCAAAACCACCCTTCAACGCCCAGCAACAGCCCGTACCCGGTGAGCAGCGCAAGATGGACCCGATGCCCGATTGCGGTGAGCAGTCATACCAAGGCTCGGGCCGGCTCGCCAATAAAATCGCCTTGGTCACCGGGGCCGACAGCGGCATCGGACGGGCCGTGGCCATTGCCTTCGCACGTGAAGGCGCGGACGTGGCGGTGTCGTATCTGGATGAACATGAAGACGCCAAGGAGACCGCACGCTGGGTCGAGGCGGCGGGTCGTCAATGCCTGTTACTGCCCGGCGACCTGGGCGATGCGGCGCAGTGCACGGCCATCGTCAACGACACCGTGGAGAAGTTCGGCCGCATCGATGTGCTGGTCAACAACGCAGCGTTCCAGATGACCTATCAATCGCTGGAAGACATCCCCGACGAGGACTGGGTGAAAACCTTCAACGTCAACATCACCGCGATGTTTCGCATCTGCAAGGCCGCGCTGCCGCATATGGCCGAAGGCAGTTCGATCATCAACACCAGCTCGGTCAACTCCGATATGCCCAACCCCAGCCTGTTGCCCTATGCGGCCACCAAGGGCGCGATTGCCAACTTCACCGCCGGCCTGGCGCAGATGCTCGGCGAGCGGGGGATTCGCGTCAACAGCGTGGCACCCGGGCCTATCTGGACGCCGTTGATCGTCTCGACGATGACGCCGGACATGGTGAAAAACTTTGGCGGCAACACCCCATTGGGACGCCCAGGCCAGCCAGTGGAAGTGGCGCCGATCTATGTGCTGCTGGCGTCGGATGAAGGCAGCTACATCTCCGGCGAACGCTACGGCGTGACGGGTGGCAAGCCGATACTTTGATCAGTGATTGAGGAGGGCGGTATGAGCGAAGCCTCGAAGCACCACGAACCGAATCCTTCTGAGCGCAAGGTGCGCCCGCCGGCGGCTAAGCGAAACGATAAATCGCAGGCACCGGCAGGCGGACAACAGGCAAAGGAGCAAGGCGGTGTTGCTCCCGGAGGGCCTTCGACAGACCCTGAGTCAGGGGCGTGAACGCGAGGGGGTACACACTCGGCCTGACATCCTGATGGGTTGTCAGGCCGCTATCGCAGCCAAGCCAGCTCCCACAGGCTGACGTTATTTGCGCTTGGAACGATGAATTCGCATCCACTCCCGATAGGCCACTGTACGCTGCGCATCCGCACGTTTCTTCGCCTCGGTAAAGCGCGCCCACGTCTGCGCATCGCCGCTGTAGGACTCAATGATCTCGTACGCTAACGCATCCAATCGATCCGCTTCGAAAAACATCTCGGCATTTCGCGCGACTTCGTCGTCCCGCCTGTTTGTAGTTGTGTAACCAAGAGTCTGACTGTTCATCCTCTGAGGCCCTCCGCCCATTGAATCTGTGCCGCGCCACTCCAGCGCACCTGGGTAATGCCGTATTTCTCCGCCATCGGTTTGGACACACGCTTGAACGTGTGTTGCCCGAATTTGGGGATCACCGCCACACCAGCGTCACAACTGGCCCAATGCCAAGCCTCGGCATTGTCCATGCGCGGTGCGCGCACGATGAAGGACTTGGGCTCGCCATGCAGCTGGTACTCGATAGTGAATAGGTCGTTGTGTTTCATGAGGCCTCCTTGATACTCATGAACTACAGATATTTGACGTCAAAAATAATTCAAATAAGTTGTCCGACAATTCGATGACTGGGCGCAAGGCATGGATGAAGCCTAATCATCTACCGTAAAGGTGACCCATCCGGGCCCATCGGCCGGGCGTTGCAGCTCGGCGATGACACCGCTGACGGAGGATCCGTCGGGCAAATTGACGGTGATAAAGTTGGGATTGCCTGGCCAATCCATTGGCGTGTCAAAGTCCAGGCGCGCGATGGTCGGTTTACCGCTACTTGTCATTTGGATGTTTTTTGATTCGTTAAGGCATTCATCTGAAGGTGTTCCAAGATGGCGCGAGGCAGTGATGACACTGGCAATACCTTGGTAGTCGTAAGACATGCTGGGTTACCTCATGTAAAGGGAACAACGAAGATCAAATGTGGGAGCGGGCTTGCTCGCGAAAGCGGTGGATCAGTCACATCAATGTTTAATGGACCGACGCCTTCGCGAGCAAGCCCGCTCCCACAGAGGAGTTGTGCTTGACTGGCTGCTATTCGGGATTTGCCCCGTTTTCATTTGTGACGAGCCGAATATTTGCGCGCAACGACAACGCCGCCCACTAGCAGCGCTGCGCCTATTGCAACCATCCCATAGGGCGTACGGCGGGTTTGCCGCCAGCCGTCTTCGACACGACGTTCGCCGCTTGCCGGGGTGTAGAGGTTGCCCGTAGAGGTCGCGGCGCGCTGGCTGCGCTCCAGGCCGAGGCGGGTGAGCCAACCGGATAACCGGGCAAAGCCGGGCAGCAAAAAATGCGCGACGCGGGCCACGGTGGCAGCGCTGCCTACCGTGGTGCTGTCCCTCGGTTGCAGCGCACAGGCCACCATCGCTTGCGCGACTTTATGTGGGTCGTAGACCGGTGGCGGTGGCGTCAAGGTGTGGCCGGTAAAATTGCCGCCATCGCGAAAGCCCGGTGTGTCCATCACGGCGGGATAGATGTCGCACACATGAATATCCGGGTAGTCAGTCAGCTCGCCGCGCAGTGCCTCAGTCAGGCCGCGCAGGCCGTATTTACTGGCCGAGTAGGCGACGGCATAGGGCTGGGCTACCCAACTGCCCAGCGACAAGGTGTTGATCAGAATGCCGCGGTGCTGGGCTTTGAAATAGGGCCACGCCACGTGGGCGCCGCGCAGGTACCCGAGCAGGTCGGTTTGCAGCACCTGTTCGTGGGCTTCCAGGGGCGTGTCCTCGAAACTGCCGACGGCGCCTACTCCGGCATTGTTGATCCAGATATCGATGCGGCCATTGCCGAAGGCCGCCGCTTGTTCGGCAAGGGCGCGCATCTGGTCGCCCTGGGTTACATCGGTTTTAACGGCGATGGCCTCGGCGCCACGCGCAGCGCATTCCTCGACGACCTCTCCCAAGGCCTTTTCATCTCGGGCCGCCAATACCAAGCGGGTACTTTGCTCGGCAAAGGCGTGAGCAGCCGCGCGACCAATGCCACTGGAGGCGCCGGTGATCACCACGGTCTTGCCGTGCAGTTTCCCCTTGGCCTGCATGACGCCAGGCGAATCCTCGGGCACGTGGACGGGCACCGGGTGCAGTTGCAAGCGGGTACCGTCAGTCAGTACCAGGGTCAGGTTCTCGAGGGTGCCAGCGACGCGGTCGGGAAATACCGGTTCGCCTGTGGCGTCGAGCTCATCATAGATAAACGTCTGGCCCTCAAGCCATCCGACGGCCGTCATCAGTTCAGGGCCCAGGTAGTATTTTCCGTCCAGGAAAAACCCGCTGAAGTTCGGGGTGCGCTCCAGGTTTTCCACGGCGTATCGCTCGCCAGGCCTCATTCCGGTTGCGGTATCAATCATCATGACATCCTCCTTTGGCTGGTCTTGGGTAGAGAAGGGCCGGCAAATGATCGTTCAATCCAAATGACTGAATGGCGGTGTCAGTGTGAGTAGGCCTTTTGGGTCGGGTCGGGGATCTGGATAACCGTGCCCTGGCGCCACGCGTCTGCACCGGGTGCAATGGGCGGCGCGGGGATATCGGCGCGAGCCTTTTTCTTGTCGGCACTGTCGATGCCCAGGCGTTTATCTCGCTCGGCGACCATACGCGGGTCGGCCTGGCCGTCAGCGGTGAACCCCATCATCAATTGCGGGACACCCAGCGGCAGGCGCTTGTCGAGATCGGTATGCCAGGTGTGCCAGGTCTTGCCGTAGGTGTGCACCAGCTTTTCCATCAGCGCATGTTCCGCCACCTCAGGAATTCCCGGAGCGACCAGTTGCCCTGACTTCACTTCATGCACATGGCTGTGCCACAGCGCCTTCTCAGGCGCGGGCAGCGTGTTGAATTGCGCCTCGCTGATGATGTATTCCACGCCCATCAGCTTGGCATCCTTGCGGTTGCCGTCGTAGATCACACATTGGATGACCTCCTCATTGAGGATTGCGCAGTAGTGATGGGCTTCCATTTGTACATCGGGATGGCCGTTGTAGAAGTGAAAGCCGTCCAGGTAGGCGTTCAGTGCGTCAATCGGTGGGCGTGATTGAAGCAGGGCGGCGCCGGCTTCCAGCGTTTGGGTCGACGGTGTTGTGGGTTTTCCGGGGGCCTCGACATTCGAGGGGGAGTTGTTGCCAGCGCAGGCGCTGAGCAGGGACAGCGCAACTGCGGCGGATAGGGATTTTGTCACTCGATGGGTTGGGGTGTCAGTCATGGTCGGCTGCCTCCTGTTGCCGGTATGGTCACGTTCGAGGATCTGCGTCAGGGCTGATCCTGTTCTCGTTGGAAAGACGCGCGTACAGGGCGTTCAAAATGCTTTGAGTTGAACACTCACTCATTCATCAGGTCGTTTTTTATAGAGGCGCTGACAGCGCAATTGCTTACCTGCCAGTGAGGTGTTCATCCCATGCACAAGACTGAAAATCGAGCGTCGACGCTGCTTACCCAATTGCTCCGGGCACGCGGGCCGGGCGGTCAGGAAGACGAGGTGCGCGCCATTTGCCTGGAAAGCCTGACGCCGTTGTGCGATGAGGCCTGGGTCGATCGGGCGGGTAATGTGGTGGGTTTGATCAAGGGCAAGCACAACGATGCCGAGCCTGCCGGTGCGGTTAAAGTCATGGCACATATGGATGAAATCGCCATGGTGGTTAAACGTGTCGAGGCGGATGGCACGTTGCGGGTGACGGCGCTGGGTGGGGCCAACCCGGTCAACTTTGGCGTGTGCCCGGTGGATATCCTGGGGGGCGCACGCATCCTTCCTGGCGTGCTGTCCTTTGGCTCGATGCACGCCACCAGTAATACGGCACAAGGGGCTGATGTGCTCTCGGGCGATGTGCACTGGAACGACGTTCATGTGATCACGCGATGCACTGCCCAGGCATTGTGCGAGTACGGCATTCGGCCCGGAAGCCGTGTGGTGCTGAGCCGTCATTGGCGTGAGCCCTTCCAAGTGGGCGATGCCATTGCCGCGCATTTTCTGGATGACCGCGCCCCGATTGCTGCCGTTCTGCATACAGCCCAGCTGCTGGCTTCGCGCCGGGAGGCGTTGGCCAGGGATGTCTATCTGGTATTCACCACGCTCGAAGAGGAGTGCAATGCCGGGGCAATGTATGCCGCGTCGACGCTACCCGGCGACACCACCATCGCGGTGGAGGTGGGGCCGGTCATGCAGGAATACGGCACGCGCCTGGCCGTCGACCCGATCATCAATACGGGGGACCAGAAAGGCTATTACACCCGGGCGGTGGTCAACGACCTGGCGGCTGCCGCAGAGCGCTGCGGCTACAGCCCCCAATATGCGCTGTTGGTGGATTTCGCTTCGGATGCCAGTGCGGTCATGAGTAACGGGACCTGCGCCCGCGCCGGCTGCCTGGCCATTCCAACGGAAAATACCCATGGTTATGAATTGATTCTGGATGGGGCGGTGCAGGCCTGTGCCGCGACATTGGCCGAGTACCTTGCAGCCTGATAGACGGTGCAAGGTACGCCGACCGGTGTGGGGCTCAGATTGGGCCGCTTGGAGAATCTGTCTCCTGCCTGATGTCATCGGCCGCATTGGGTTGCCCCAGCTTGCTGTATTGCTCGCGCAATTTTTGCAACTCTCGCGACCCAAGCTTATCCAGGCTTAACGCCGCATTGTGAGCTTCTTTGGTGGCACGAATCAGCTCGTCCAGTTTCAGATGAAGAATATCGTTGTCGCGGTTCTGGGTATTCTGGATCAGGAACACCATCAGGAAGGTGATGATGGTAGTGGAGGTGTTGATGATTAACTGCCAGGTGTCGTTGTAATGAAAGTAAGGCCCGGTGAGCGCCCAAACAGCAATCAAGCTGACGGCTGTCAGAAAGGTTTTTGAGCTGCCCGCCTGGTTGGAGAGTTTTTGGCAGAATTTCGCGAACTTCATGGTGCTGTCTCCTGGGGGATGTTCCTCTGTAGACCCCAGCAGAATTTCGAAATTCTTTTTTACAAATCGTTTTTTTTGACAAAAATCAATGAGCAAATCCCTCTTGCACAGGAGCACTCAGCATGTCGGTCGCTGCTTCTATCGTTGAATACCTCAAGCACCATCAGTTGGTCATCACGACGGCGGAGTCGTGTACCGCAGGCAAGATCATCACCTTGCTTTCGCAGGTCGACGGCAGCGGTTCGTGGATCGAAAGCGGGTACGTGGTGTATTCGCCAGAAGCGAAACAGCGGCTGTTGAACGTGCGTCGCTATACCATCGATACCTTCAATCTCACCAGCTGTGAGGTCGCCCAGGAAATGGCCCAAGGCGCGCTGCGCGACAGCCCCGCTGATGTGGCGGTCGCCACCACTGGCCTGCTGGGGCCGGATGGAATTGATGGCATTCCCCCAGGCACTGTCTGTTTTGCCTGGGCCTATCGAAACGGCGGGGCACTGAGTGTGTTCAGTCGCAAGGAACGCTTTATGGGTTCTCGTGAGCAGGTGCAGTTGGCCGCGTCTCTTCATGCATTGAAATGGCTGCCGCATTTTCACCAACGGGCGATGGCCGGTGAACGCGCCTAATGCTGCCAAGTGCGCGCGTTTACGGCTGCGGTTCGATGTCCATCAGCAAGTCGCCGTTGGTCAAGGATTCAGCCTCCTGCACCACGCCACGATAGGCCTGACCATTCCATTCAAAGCTAATCCAGTGGGCCTTCGGCAATAGCTTTGGCCATGGCGGTGCAAGCCGCAACTGCACGGCGGGCGCAGTGCGCACAAGTTGCCCCATGCATTCGCTGGCGAGCGTGTTCACACCGAACAGCGTGTCATGCAGGTATTGAATGTTGACCGGTTGCAGCGTTGCGTCAGTAGCGTCTGGCATATCTGTTACCCCACCGATGACAGCCAGAAAGACTGTCTGGCGATGACCATTTCTTCACGTATTTCCCGCACAAGCCGGTTGATCCCCGAAACACCGTGATAGTGGGCGCGGTTGATGTTGGCGATGGTGAATTGGTCCATACCGTGCGCCGTTACAGTGACTGAAAGGCTGCCGTCCGCGTTGAGTGCGCACTTGACCGCGCACTTGGGAAGGCGAGCGGACAGGGCCGTTTCGATTTCGGCTTTCGTTAACGTATCCATGAGTTCACCGCATAAAGGACTCAGCGCGGTAAGGCTAGCTCATAATGACGGGGCGTAAATACTGGCAAGGTGATGGCTTTGTAAGAAGGGTCGTCCACAACTTTGCGTCGAAAGCCTCTACTTGAAACTTGGGCTGAAGGTTCGCTCGTTGTTAAATCAAGCGGGCAGGATGAAGGGGGAATATAAGGTGTAGCCTGTTCAAACTATTGGGTTTGAAGGGGCAGCCAGGCTGCCCCTCCTACCGTTACTCAAGAACCCGACTTCCGACCGCCGCCGTGGCTGTGCTGGCCACCCTTGCGACCTGCTTCAGAGGCCTTTTCACGGTCGTTGGCGAAGTTGCCGCCCGACGCTTGGCCGCCTTTTTTACCGGCTTCGGAGGCTTTTTCGCGATCATTGGCAAAGTTGCCCGGGTTTTTATTACCTGTAGTCATGATAGTTCTCCAGTCGCTAAGTTTGCGTTTCGTTAGTTGGCCGTTTCGCAACGGACACTTATTCCGATATTGGCTTTTTGAAAAATGTTTTACCGATTTTTCTAACCGGCGACGAACGGTAATTTGGCTGAAAAAAGTTATACAAAGATGCGGTTGATGCGCCGCTTCGTATAACTTTTATTGCCGGCCAGCGCTTTGATATTAATCAGATCGAAACGGCTGGTTTAGTTAGCGGTCCTGCCATTCGTCTTTTTCGTCGCACTCTAAAAAAGGGTGTGGTTCCAACGAGGTTCCTAACCTGTGAACGGGAGCTTTTCAGCCATGAAACACAACCCATCCAACCCACAGTACCGGCCGCTCGAGCATCCAGACGCACCCAATGAAGACGGCTGCGTCATCGGCACTGCCGGGCGCGACGAAGACCCCAACGCGACCACCGATTGGGACCACCCCGACAGCGCCGCAACACTCGCTGACGCCAGCATCAAGCCCGCCAACGGTACGCCCGGCATCGACGCCGTGCCCGAGTCGGAAAACCACGGCGCCGATTGAGAGAACTGCGCTACAAGTGCCGTTTCGCTTGGCCTGCAGCGCATTACCGCTGGTCGTGATGCGCTGGTTTATTTTGAAATTTTCCACGCGCAGGCCACTTCCCATGCAAGGTAGGCGCGCATTCCAGCAGGGCGCCTTTTTCCGTAAGCCTGAGGAGATTTGTTCATGTTTCTACATAACAAGCGACTTCAATACACCGTGCGTGTCGCCGAGCCCAACCCGGGCCTGGCTAACCTTTTGCTCGAACAGTTTGGCGGCGCTCAAGGTGAGTTGGCCGCCGCGTCCCGTTACTTCACCCAAGCCTTGGCGGAAGACGACCCGGGGCGCAAAGATTTGCTGATGGACATCGCCACCGAAGAACTCAGCCATCTGGAGATCGTCGGCTCCATCATTGTCATGCTCAACAAGGGCGCCAAGGGGCGAATGGCCGAAGGCGTGGAAGAGGAGGGCGAGTTGTATCGTGCCCTCAATGGCGCCGGCAATGACTCGCATATCACCAGCCTGCTGTACGGGGCGGGTTCGCCTTTGACCAACTCTGCCGGCGTGCCGTGGACCGCCGCCTACATCGACACTATTGGTGAACCCACCGCAGACATGCGCTCGAATATCGCCGCCGAAGCCCGGGCCAAAATTGTCTATGAGCGGTTGATGAACGTCACCGATGACCCGGGTGTAAAAGATGCGCTGGGGTTTTTGATGACGCGGGAAATCGCTCACCAGATATCCTTCGAAAAAGCGCTGCATGCGATCCAGCCGAATTTTCCCCAGGGCAAGTTGCCGGGCAAACCGGAGTTCACCCAGGTGTACTTCAACATGTCCCAAGGCGCGGAGAACCTGCGCGGGCCCTGGAACCAGGGTGACGGTTGGGAGTTTGTGGAAAACCCACAACCGGCGGTCGATGGCGGTGACGGCACCGCCAGCGTGCAGTTGGACGCCGACGATGAAGCGGTGCTGAGCGCGATGAAAATCCGCACGCTCTCGGACCCCACCAGCGACCCCACCACCGGCGCTGACCTGGGGGCGGGCCTCAAGCCCAAGCCCGACCTTTGATTGAGAACAGCCGCACGCTGAAGGGCGTGCGGTGCTTTCGACTTTCTTGACGAGGACAACGACATGGCAACCCCACAGGAAAACCTGCTCGACTGGCTACGTGATGCCCATGCAATGGAGCAACAGGCCGAGAAAATGCTCAAGGCACAGTCCGAGCGCTTGCAGAATTACCCCCAACTCAAGGCGCGAATCGACGAGCACATTGAGGAAACCCTTGGGCAGCAGCAACTGATTGACGAATGCCTGACGCGTTTGGGAGGTAGTGCCTCGACCCTTAAAGACGTGGGCGGCAAGCTGATGGCTTTCGGTCAGGCGGTCGGTGGCTCGCTGATGAGTGACGAGGTGATCAAGGGCGCGATGGCCGGCTACGTGTTTGAAAATATGGAAGTGGCCAGCTACACGGTGCTCATCGCGGCCGCGAAGGCAGCGGGTGATGCCGAGACACAAGCGGCGTGCGAAAAGATTCTACCCCAGGAAGTCGCTATGGCTCAGTGGTTGCTCGCGCACTTGCCAGAGCTTACGCAAGCGTTTTTGCAACGCTCTGAGGCGCCTGACACACAAGCCAAGCGTTAAAGACACGTGCGGTGCCCGTGGGGGGCGCCGCGTCCGCTCGGCACAAGATGGCACTGCGCCGCGTTTTCACGGTCCATGGAACACGTACCACGTATCTGGAGGTGAACCTTGGCGACAAAGAAGAAGCCTGTGGTCGACGGTATGGAATTGGCAATGCTGTCTGCCAGCCGCAAAGACCTGTTCTTTGCGGCCATGCAAGCCAGCCACAGTGCAATGATCGTGACCGACCCCGCGGGGCCTGATAACCCGATCATCTTTGCCAACCAGGCGTTCCTGACCCTGACAGGCTTTGAACTGGACGAAGTGATCGGACGTAATTGCAGGTTCTTGCAGGGGCCTCAAACCGACAAAAACGCGCTGCACCAGGTGCAGCGCGCGGTTGAGCAGCACCATGAGGCCTGTGTCGAGGTGCTCAATTACCGCAAGGATGGCTCGACCTTCTGGAACGAGCTGTTCATTTCGCCGTTGTTCAACGAACGTGGGCAACTGGTGTATTTTTTCGCATCGCAGCTGGACGTGAGCCGGCGCCACGACGCAGAACAGCGCGTGCGTCGCGCACAAGACCTGGAAGCGCTGGGGCAACTGACCGGTGGCATTGCCCATGACTTCAATAACCTGCTGCAAGTGATGATGGGTTATCTGGACTTGATCCAGCAGAGCGCCAAGCGCCCCGGTAGCGATCCGCAGCGCATCGTCAACAGTGCCAGCCGTGCCAGGGCAGCGGCGGAAAAAGCTCAGACCCTGACCCAGCAGTTGCTGGCGTTTTCGCGCAAGCAACGGCTCGACAGTCGGGTGATCAACTTGAACAGCTTGCTCAGCCGCGCCGAATTCATGGCACGTGCGCTGCAGGGCGTCGAGTTGCATGTAGAACTTGCCGACGATTTGTGGAACTGCCGCATCGACCCTGTCCAGGCGGAGCTGGCAGTGCAGCACCTGTTATCCAATGCCCAGGATGCTTTGCGCGGGCGTGCGGACCCAGCGGTAACCGTCCAGACCTGCAACGTCCAGGTACCGGGCGATGTCGGTGCCGAGCGTGATGGGTTGACCGAGGGCTGTTACGTGAGCATTTCGGTCTCGGATAACGGCAACGGCATCGACGCAGGTATTCAGGACAAAGTCATGCAGCCGTTCTTCACCACCAAGGAGGAAGGCCAGGGCTCAGGCCTGGGGTTGTCGATGGTGTATGGCTTCGTCAAGCAATCGGGCGGCACGGCGCGGATTCATTCAGACCCGGGCATCGGTACGACGATTCGATTGTACTTTCCTGCAGATGACAGCCAACTGTGGGTCGAGCAGACACCCACAGCTATCTCACCGCAAGGTAACGAACGCATCCTGATTGTAGAGGACCGGCCCGAGGTGGCCGAGTTGGCGCAGGTGATCCTGTCTGACTACGGTTACCACACGGACATCGCCCTCAATGCCGCCGAGGCATTGGGCATGCTCAAACAGGCGACGTATGACTTGGTGTTCAGTGACTTGATCATGCCCGGCGCGATGAATGGCGCGGCGTTGGCGCGGGAGGTGTCGCGCTTGTATCCGCACATCAGGATCTTGCTGACTACCGGCTATGCGAAAGACGCATTGGCCCGCGCGGAGATAGAGGTGCATGAGTTCGAGTTGATTCCCAAGCCGTATCAGCCTGCTGATTTGCCGCGCAAAATTCGGGCGGTGCTCGATACCTGATCGAGCAGGCCAATGCGCTCAAAATGTGGGAGCTGGCTTGCCCGCGAAGGCGGTGTGTCCGTCACTGCATCTGTTACAGCACGACCGCTTTCGCAGGCAAGCCAGCTCCCACAGTTGATCTTCGTTGCTTTGAGCATTGCATTCCGCGGGTGCCCGCCCGCAGAGCTACCTCAGCACCGCCAGCGCCAGGTTAAGGGCCAGCACCAGCACAATTGAAAACCCGAATATCCTGCGCGCCCAGCCGGTCGGATCAGTCAGCCGTGTACTGCTGGCCGCCAGGTTGAGCCAATACCCCCCAAGCCCGAGCATCACCACAAAATACAGCGCCGCCATCTGCGCCACCGCGCCCAGCATCAGGGCGCTGGCGAGAAAGGCCAGCATGTACGCCTGGATCTGCCGATGGGCTTGGGCCAGGCTCAACAGCGGCAAGCCTGCGGCGCGGAAATCCTCGCGGCGCATCACGGTGATGGCGTGTGAATGCGGCATCTGCCAACAACAGAACACCGCGATCAGCAGCATGGCCGTGAGGTCAAACCGCCCGGTGACCGCGCAATAGCCGATCACCGGCGGCATCGCCCCGGAGACGCTGCCGATCAAGGTGGCCCAGTGGGAACGCCGCTTGAGCCAGTAGGTGTAGACCCCCGCATAGATCACCAGCCCGACCATTGCCAGCCCACACGCCAGCGCATTGCTGCCGGCCCACAGCAAGCCAAAACCGCAGGCGCCCAGGACGATCCCATAGCCTGCGGCAGTGGACACCCTGATGGCGCGCAATGCCAATGGCCGATGACAGGTACGCACCATGCGCCGGTCGATGTCGCGGTCAATGCAGTTGTTGATGACACAACCGCACCCGATCACCAGGGCGGTGCCGAGCAGGGTGGCCAGCCCGTGTGTCACCGATGCCATATGCCCGCTGGCAGCGAGCAGGTAACCGCCCAGCACCGAGGCCAGGTTACCGACAATAATGCCCGGCTTGGTGAGCTCGATGGCGGTATTGAACAGCCCCCGCCAGTGTTTCAGTGCGCCAGCATGTTGTGATGAATACTGTCCATGATCCATAGCGAAAGCCCCACCAACAGAAGAATGATGATCGCCGAGAAAATCAGCGCAATCAGGTTCCAGCGTTGTTCTTCGGCCGTGTCCAGATGCAGGAAGAACTTGAGGTGGACCACGATTTGTATCGCGCCCAGCGCCACTACCAACCAGGCGGTGACGGTGCGCGGCAGTGACGGGAACATCACCAGGCCGAACGGAATCAGGGTGAGCAGTACTGACACCAGGAACCCGACCAGATAGGAGCGACTGCTGCCATGGCTGGTACCGGCACTGCTGTGAAGCGAGCTTTGCTTGTACATGTCACACCACCCCCAACAGATAGACCACGGTAAAGACGCAGATCCACACCACGTCCAAAAAGTGCCAGAACAGGCTCAGGCAACTGAGCCGGGTGGCGTTGGTGCTGGTCAGGCCGCGTTGCTTGACCTGGACCATCAGCACCGCCATCCAGATCAACCCGGTTAACACGTGCGCGCCGTGGGTGCCGACGAGGGTGAAGAAGGCCGTCAGGAAGCCGCTGCGGTTCGGCCCGTAGCCTTCTGCGATCAAGTGGTGGAATTCGTTGATCTCCATGGCGATGAAGCCCGCGCCCAACACGAACGTGAGCCCCAGCCAGCGCAGCACATCGCGTTGCTTGCCGTGGTTCATGGCGAGCATGGCGTAGCCGTAGGTGATACTGCTCAACAGCAGCAGCATGGTTTCGGCGAGCACATAGGGCAGTTCGAAAATATCCATGCTCGACGGCCCGCCCGCCACGCTGTCGCGCAACACGGCGTAGCCGGCGAACAAGGTCGCGAACAGGATGCAGTCGGTCATCAGGTAGATCCAGAACCCGAACAGGCTCAGGGAACCGGCGTCTTCATGCCCTTGTTCGTGGGTGTGGGCGATGTCTTTTTCCATAACGATATTGGACATGGGTCAAGCCTCTGCCAGGTCTTTGAGACGTGCCGTTTCGATGCGCGCGACTTCCTGCGCGGGCACGAAGTAATCGGTGTCTTCGTCGTAGCTGCGCACCACGAACGCCACCACCGAGGCCACCAGGCCGAACGCCGCCATCCACCAGATGTGCCACACCAACGCAAAGCTGCAGACCAGCGCAAACAGGCTGATCACCAGGCCCGACGCGGTATTGCGCGGCATGTGGATGCTGCGATAGTCGGTGTGGCTGAGGGTGCTGACGCCGCGCTCCTTCATGCCCCAGTACGCGTCCAGGTCATTGACCTTGGGCTGCTCGGCGAAGTTGTACAGCGGCGGCGGGGACGCGGTGGCCCATTCCAGGGTGCGCCCGTCCCACGGGTCGCCGGTGAGGTCGCGGTATTGATGACGGTTGCGGATGCTGACAAACAATTGCAAGGCTTGCGCCGCCACGCCGCAGAGGATGATTGCCACTCCCACCAACTCCAGCAGCAGCCAGGGCCGCCATTCGGGGTTGTCGAAATGATTGAGGCGGCGCGTCATGCCCATGAAACCCAGCACGTAGGAGGGCATGAACGCGAAGTAAAAGCCCACCAGCCAGCACCAGAAAGCGATGCGCCCCAGCTTGTCGTTCAAGCGGAAACCGAACGCTTTGGGGAACCAATACGTCAGGCCGGCCATATAGCCGAACACCGCGCCGCCGATGATCACGTTGTGAAAGTGCGCGATCAGGAACAGGCTGTTGTGCAGCAGGAAATCGGCCCCCGGCACCGCCAGCAGCACCCCGGTCATGCCGCCGATGCTGAAGGTCACGATAAAGCCCAGGGTCCACAGCATGGGCGTTTCGAAGCGCACGCGGCCGCGGTACATGGTGAACAACCAGGTGAAGATTTTCACCCCGGTCGGCACCGCGATGATCATCGTCATGATGCCGAAGAACGCGTTGACGTTGCCCCCCGCGCCCATGGTGAAAAAGTGATGCAGCCACACGATGAACGACAACACGGTGATCGCGATGGTCGCCCATACCAGCGACACGTAGCCGAACAGCCGCTTGCTGCTGAAGGTGGCGGCAATCTCGGAAAACACCCCGAACGCGGGCAGGATCAGTATGTACACCTCCGGATGCCCCCAGGCCCAGATGAGGTTCACGTACATCATCGGGTTGCCGCCGGCCTCGTTGGTGAAAAAATGCATGCCCAGGTAACGGTCCAGGGTCAGCATCAACAGGGTGGCGGTGAGGATCGGAAATGCCGCCAGGATCAGCACCGACGTGCACAGCGCATTCCAGGTGAACACCGGCATCTTGAACAGCGTCATGCCTTCGGTGCGCATCTTCAGGATGGTGACGAAGAAATTCACCCCCGTGAGCAGCGTGCCGATGCCGGATATCTGCAATGACCAGATGTAGTAATCCACGCCGACGCCGGGGCTGTAGCCCAGCTCGGATAACGGCGGATACGCGACCCAGCCGGTGCGCGCGAACTCACCGACCCCCAGCGAAATGTTCACCAGCGCCGCACCCACCACGAACAGCCAGAAACTCAGGGCGTTGAGAAACGGATAGGCCACATCCCGAGCGCCGATCTGCAACGGCACGACGATGTTCATCAAGCCGACCACGAAGGGCATGGCCATGAAGAAGATCATGATCACGCCGTGGGCGGTGAAGATCTGGTCGTAATGTTCCGGCGGCAGGTAACCCGGCCCGCCGCTGGCGGCCATGGCTTGTTGGGTGCGCATCATGATCGCATCAGAAAACCCACGCAGCAGCATCACCAGGGCGACGATGATGTACATGCAACCGATCTTCTTGTGGTCCACCGAGGTGAACCATTCGCGCCACAAATAGCCCCACTTGCGTTTCCAGGTAATCGAGCCCACCAACGCCACCCCAATCAGGCCGACGATGGCCAGGGTGTACATCACAATGGGTTCAGTGGTTGGGATCGCGTCCCACGACAGTTTTCCGAACATGGTTACCGCTCCTCAGCCAGCAGACTTGGGTGTTGATCGGTGCGTTGTGCAGCGTCGCTCAATGGCGAGCGCCGGGGTTTATTGGCCTTGTTCATGCCTTCGTATTTATCGACGATGTCCAGGAACAAGCGCTCCTGTACCGCCGAGTAATAGGTCACCGGGTGCTTGAGGGTCGGCTTGGCCAATTGCGCGTAAGTGCTGTGGTCCAGAGAGGTGGCCGCGCCCTTGACCTTTGTCACCCAGGTTTGAAAGTCGGCAGTGCTCAGGGACAGCGTGGTGAAATGCATGTCGGAAAAACCGGGGCCGTTGTAGTTGGCGGCAATCCCTCTGAACTCACCGGTTTCGTTGGCGATCAGGTGCAACTTGGTCTGCATGCCGGCCATGGCGTAGATCTGCCCGCCGAGTGCGGGAATAAAGAACGAGGTCATGGCCGCGTCGGAGGTGACGGTGAAACTTACCGGCGTGTGTACCGGCAGGGCCAGTTCGTTGACGCTGGCGATGCCCAGGTCAGGGTAGATAAACAGCCATTTCCAGTCGGTGGCCACCACCTGCACATTGATCGGCGGGGTGTCTGACTCCAGCGGGCGATAGGGGTCGAGTGCGTGGGTGGTCTCCCACGTCACCCACCCCAGGACGATGATGATCAGCAGGGGAACGCCCCATACCACCGCTTCGATTTTGTGCGAACTGGCCCAGCGGGGGGAGTAACGCGCTTTTTTATTGGTGGCGCGGTAGCGGTAGGCGAAGACAAACATCATCACAATCACCGGAACGACCACCAGCAGCATCAGGCCCGTAGCGAGAATAATCAGGTCGCGCTCATCGGTTGCTACTTGCCCCTTGGGGTTGAATACCACCAGGTTGCAACTGGTGAGTAAGAAGAGGCTGGTGATAGTGACCAGGCAATAACCCATCGCTCGTTTCATGCCTTGCTCCTGTATTGGAAACTTGCGTTTTGCTGTGCCGAATCAGTGCTCAAGCGTTAACTAAGCGAAGCGCTTATTAACCTCAGGAGCCGTCAGGTGTTAAACACTCGGCAATAAGGTGCCGTCAGTAGAAAAAGTGCTTCTACTGCTCGGTTTTATTGGCTTTTGCTGCCGCTCTGCAGGGCGCCTTTCGCCGCGCTCCCGAACATTTTGAATAGAGCCCGGTGGGTTGGTTTAACAATTTGTTTCCTCGCCTGACGAACGGTTTAACAGGCGAAACGGTAAAAGGTTTTTATCGGTGCATGATGGAGGTGGCCTTGCAGAAAGTCTGAATTCTGGTTAGGGATTTCAGTCGTTAGTTGATGGCCAACCCCACTAACGGTTTTGGAGAAGCGCTATGTTTATACGTGGCAACACCTATAAAGCCTGGGTCTCAAAAGCACTGAAAGAAAAATGCTTCACCCGGGAAGTCGAAAACGGCTGCCATATCGAAGTCAGGGCCCGAGAGCGGGAGGACGCTGATATTGAAGTGCTGCTCTGCGTTTATACCGCGACGGGGCAATGCGTGGTTGAACGCATCAAGCAGTTGCCGGGTGCCGAATGGACGGTGAATGACGCGCTCAAACGCGGTATTGATCAGGCGGAACGGATTGCCGGAGGTGAGTCCGGCCGACTGCCCTGTGCTGACGCTCACGTGCACGACGACGATTGAGTGGCTCCGCGATCTTGAATGTGGGAGCTGGCTTGCCTGCGATGACGGCCTGACAGCCGGCGCCTATCTTCCTGATCCCAAACGATCCAAATGTGGGAGCGGGCTTGCTCGCGAAGGCAGCCTGACAGCCGACGAGGATTTTGGTCCGACAGGCAAGCTTGGACCTCGGTGCGTCGGTTGGACAAGCGTCGGCTGCCCGGCCGTCACGGGAGCAAGCTCCCTCGCCATAGGGTGTAGCGTGCGGCAAAATAAAAAAGCCCGCACAGAGTGCGGGCAAGACAGGAGTTTTTACCAAGAGCCTGGAGTGAACAGACTCAGTATTAAGAAACAAAAGAAGCATGAGCAGTTTTATTTTTTTAATGCGAGGCCGACGAACGGTAGTGCAACAGCAAGTGCGTGATCGTCGTCATTAAAACATTAAAATTTCTGAACCTTCGTTCTGAGCAAATAACAAAAAAATCAGAAGGAGAGGTTATGAAAAATTCTTTATATGTCATCGAATACGAATACCACCACGAGCCTAAGTCTTTCATTATAAGAGCGGAGGTGATGAATAACGCAGAGGCGTGGCATTGGGCCTGTTGCGATGCAGGCATTGGCATTATTCCCAGGTCGCGTAATGAAAAGATCAAACGCATCAGTAAACCGCTGGCCGAGCGCTACGGTCTTGAGAATGTAAGATGGCGCCCGTCTGGGAGTATCCCGTTTATTGCAAAGCCTTATGTGCCGCCGCCACCCGAATGAATGTATTTTTAATGGACGGTGTCCGTGCGGGTGGCGGTAGGGGCGAGGCGCGTGTTTACTGTTTTTTGCGTCGCTCCTGCAACATGCACAACTTTTGCACGCTGCGTTGAAGTGCCTCTTTCATCAGGTCGGCTGCATAGTGTTGCTTGCACGCTGGGCAGAGCATGTCAGAGGCCGACGACACTAGAAAGTCGGGGTCATCCAGCGTCGATTCGTAGGGTTGTTTACATTGCAGGCAACTTCGGTTCGCTTGTAGATGGATCACATCGATTCCTCCCTGAATGAACGGCCACTCTCGATTAAGAAATGGGCGTTTTCAACTGCTAAAAAGGAAGAATTCAAACAAGCGATTAGTTGATGTTTTAATGCCAGTATCGAGAGGCGGCGGGGCGGGGATGACGCTTGGACGGCTGCCGATGTTTTAGAACCCTGGCGGGTTTATCGACAGGCGCGTCCTCGCTCTCGGCTCTGTGGGTTCAGCTGTTGGGTTTTCTGCTGCGGGTTTTTTGCCCGGCGGCGGTCGCCTGGCGCTTTGATCGGTCCGGGTTGGGCGGGGTGACGCTACTTTCTATCGAGCCTGCCAGGCCGTCAGTCGGCGGGGTTGTCAGCTCCTCCCTGGCTTGTAACCAGTGCACGAAATCCTGACCGTCAGGCTTCCCTTGCTGTTCCCAAATGCGGTACGCGGTGAGTCGGATCGTTTCTTCGTCCATTGTGAGGCTCCCCTATTGAATAAAAGGTGCTAGGAGTGAATGAAGCTGCTCACGAAGTCCGCCTTGACCACGGGAAGTTCGATCCCATGGATCAAGCCGGCGGTCAGCGCTTGTTGCGGGTCGAGAATGCGTGGCGCGGCGATCAGGTACTTTTCGGTCTCCAGTTTTTCGACAGCATCGGCGGTGCGCTCGGCCACGATGCGTGCGTACAACTGCAAGTCGTAATCGAGGCTCATCGCATATTCGGACATGCGCGAGTGGTCAACCGCGCCTTGC
The DNA here is from genome assembly GCF_001907715.1 of Pseudomonas sp. BTN1. NCBI lineage: Bacteria > Pseudomonadati > Pseudomonadota > Gammaproteobacteria > Pseudomonadales > Pseudomonadaceae > Pseudomonas > Pseudomonas sp. BTN1. The sequence goes on from NZ_MPBM01000006.1 coordinate 84,286, forward strand.
ACATGCCAGTGGAAGGGGTGGAACAGGAATTTACTGTGCTTGCAGGCGGTTCTGCGCTCACCGGCCAGGAAGATGATATTGCCCATGGATTCCACGGTGCCGAGGTTATGGGTATGCACCGGAATCGGCAGGGACAATAAAAAGTTGTACATCGTAAAGCCGTAGCTGCATTCACCACCCATGGTGGCGATATTCAGTACCAGGCCCTGGGCATCTTGTTGTACGGCCAACGAGGCTTTTTCAATCAGTTGGCTGCACGTAGAAGCGGTGACCGGTGCGGTGAAGTTGATAATGTGTAAAGGCATGGTGTCCCTCATCAATGAAAGCAGGGGAGCACGGCTCCCCTGCATCAAGCACATCAGCTTTTGCGTCCGCCGCCGTGGCTGTGTTCGCCACCTTTACGCCCGGCTTCGGAAGCTTTTTCACGGTCGTTGGCAAAATTGCCGCCACTGTTCTGGCCGCCTTTGCTGCCCGCCTCGGCGGCGCGTTCGGGGTCATTCTTGAAATTGCCCCCGCTGTTCTGGCCGCCTTTGCTGCCGGCTTCAGCGGCGCGCTCGGGATCATTCTTGAAGTTCCCGCCACTGTTTTGGCCACCTTTGCTGCCGATCTCCTGATAGAACTCTTTGTCATGGGACGCAGAAGTGGCCTCGCCGCCTTTTTTACCGGCTTCGTTGACGCTCATGTTGCCTTGCTTGTCTTGAGTAGTCATGTTCAGTTACCTCGTCGTTATGTCGGTAATGTAACGTTCACTTCGATTGTGCTGGAAACGTGCACTTGGTCGCGTGCATCAAGCTGCACGGTTATAAGTGCCTTTCACACAAGGGTGGCGTTTTAGATGCACTTATCGTGGCTTCGGCTTGTTCAACAAGTTGCTGATGTTCGTAACACGCAGACGTATTAGAACGCAGGCCAGTCCTTGCTTTAGTTTGCACTTCTACAATCGGCCTGCGAACTGGCTCGCCGCGCTGATTATCAATGGACGCACGCATGATCAATGCCCTTTGTTAACAAACGGAACAGCGGTACTGCCCGTGTGGTCAGGACTTACGCCCCCCACCATGACTGTTCTGGCCGCCTTTATGCCCGGCTTCCGCGGCTTTCTCGCGGTCGTTGGCGAAATTGCCGCCAGAGGCCTGTCCACCTTTCTTTCCCGCCTCTGATGCTTTTTCGCGATCGTTGGCAAAGTTTCCAGGGTTTTTATTGCTCGTCGTCATAACAATACTCCCAGTTTTGAAATGTCGTTTCGCTAGTTGCCCGTTTATGCAACGGACATCTTTTCTGATAAGGGAAAGTGCGCAGATGTTTTGAAATTTTTTAAAAAGGGCGATGAACGGTAGAGTGGCAGATTAAACTTGTACAAGTAGGCTCAGAAAGTGCCGCTTCGTATAAGTTTTTCTGCGTCGATTGATATTGAATTAATAGCGACCTTAACGGTTGGTTTAGCATTCAATACCCTGTTTTGATAGTGGTCATTAAAGGCGCTGGCTCCTCTGGCCGGCGCTCAGCCGCACACTCTGTTGCTGCAGCCCGCACAGACTGCTTGTATGCTGGCACTCTGGAACCGGTTGCCCCTGTGAGTACCGACGTTCGAATGATGGCTGGATGGAAACCGGACTTCCTTAAGGTGCTGACGTGAAGCGTGATACCCGTCTTGTGATGCTCTTGCTGTTGGTGATCGGCTGTTCCCTGACTTCGCTGACGATTTGGAAAGTCCTGTCTTCCCGCGACCGTGCGCTGGCGGAAGTGGACGTGCATGGCTTGAACCTGACCCAGGCCCTTAACACCTATACCGAAGGCATCGTGCGGCAAAGCTCGTTGCTGTTGCTGGGGTTGGTGGAGCGCCTGGAAACCGAAGGCAGTGGCCCGGTGCAAATCCAGCGCATCAGTACGCTGATCAACCGACAGCAGCCGCTGATGCCGCAGCTCAGCGGCATCACCATTTATGATCATCAGGGCCGGTGGCTGCTGTCTTCCAATCGTGCGATTCCGGAGGGCGCCAATAGCAGTGATCGGGCCTATTTCATCCACCATCGCGACGATCCGAGCGCTGAACCTTTTATTGGCCCGCCGATTCAAAGCCGCGCCAACCATGAATGGGTGGTGACCATCAGCCGCCGTTTCAACGACGCGGCCGGCAACTTCGCTGGCGTGGTCGCTGTGACCCTGGGGGTGGAAAACTTTCTGCGGGTATTCGGCAAACTCGATGTGGGCCAGGAGGGCGCCATCGGCCTGTCCTACGCCGACGGCACGTTGCTGGTGCGTTACCCCTTCCGCGAGCAGGACATGGGCCGCAACTTTTCCACCTCGCCTATTTATTCCAAGTACCTCGTCGACCAGCCTGTGGGCACTGCGGCCTATACCTCCAGCCTGGACGGGGTAGAGCGACTCTATGCCTTTCGCAAAAGCGAAACCCTGCCGCTGATCACCACGGTCGCGTTGGGCAAGCACGAAGCCCTCGCGGCGTGGCGCATCGAGGCGGCACTGTCAGCGGTCGTGGTGGCGGGGCTGCTGGGGCTGACGGGGCTGATCGGCTGGTTTCTGATCCTGGATATCCGCAGGCGTACGGCGGCGGAAGAGGCGTTGCGTGTCGCCCAGCAACAGTTGCTCGACTCCAATCGGCAGTTGGCACTCTTGGCGAAGAAGGACGCGCTGACCGGCCTCGCCAACCGCCGCTGTTTTGATGAAACGCTGGCCGTGGAAGCGCGTCGGGCGCAGCGCGAAGGTACGTCGCTGGCATTGCTGATGCTCGATATCGACCATTTCAAACGCTTTAACGATGCCTTTGGTCACGTCGCGGGAGATGCGTGCTTGCAGGCAGTCAGCACGTTATTGGAAACGTGCGTGCGGCGCCCGTCGGACCTGGTGGCGCGCTATGGCGGAGAAGAAATGGCGATCATCCTGCCCGCGACTGACAGCACAGGCGCTGCGGTGGTCGCGCAACGCATTCTTTCGCGCCTACAGCAGGAGAACATCACACACCCAGGCAGCCCCTTCGGGCGCGTGAGCGTGAGTATCGGCGTTGCGACGGGCATGGGCTCACGGCTGGAGCCGGTGTTGGGTTTGGTCGAGGCGGCCGATGCAGCGCTTTACGGTGCGAAGGCGGCGGGGCGCAATGGGTTCAACGTGCATCTTGCGGAAAGACTCACATCCCCAGCGTCGGGATCATGAGTTCCCCGCACTCCATTAATTGGCCAGCGGTGACTTGCAGCTGCGGTGTGGGTTTTGCCACATAACCTGCGATAAAGCCCGCACTTAACAGTGCAAGGCAGAGGACGGTTTTTTTCACAAGCATGCGCAGGGTCTCGATCGCTTCAAAAGGGTGAACCACAGATTGCGCATTCAAGAAAAGGTTCCTGCCCGCGCAAAGGGCTTTCTGCCTTCTTCTTTCTGTAGGAGCGAGCTTGCTCGCGAAAAACCTCAACGATAACGCGTGCTCCCTGAATAAGCGCGGCGCCTGTGAGTTTTTCGCGAGCAAGCTCGCTCCTACAAAAGGCATCGTCAGCGAATGAACCTGACGTACACACGTTCAGGGTCGTTATCGTCCAGATTCTCGATCTGCCCGCTGGAAATAAAGCGGGCTTTGGTCAGCAAGGCCTGGGACGCGTTGTTGGAGGCATTGGTCGACGCGAACAGCTTGGGCGTCTTGCAGGCTGCTTCGGCCGCTGCCAGCAGACGAAGGGCGATGCCCTGGCGCTGGTACAGCGGTGAAACCATCACGAGGGCAATAAACCCATGGTTGAAAAAGTCGTGGGTGAGCACCAGGTAGCCGGCGCACACGTTAGCGTCGGCGGCTACCAAGCATTGCTGGCGAACCACGGCGTCATAGATAAACACACGACGGCTGGCATGCTCGGTTGCGTAGGCATCCAGTGCGACCAAGGCATGCACATCGTCGGGGGTGGCTTGGCGGATCAGCCAGTGTGGGGCAGCGGGGGGCAGAAGGTATTCAGCCATGGTCGTTAAGCATCCTCTGTTTAAACACTTCATTACCCCTCGAGCTTGATTACATCGTCACGACAGCGAACGCGCCGCCTTATCGATAGCATATCGTCCGCGGCAACTGATGCTCAATCAGGTCTTGGACGCAGGCCAGGCGAGCAGCCCGGTGGGCTATGAAAGCGCCTCGCAATTGAGCCGCGAATACAAGCGACTGTTTGGCGCGCCGCCCTTACGGGATATCCGGCGTATGCGTGATGGGGCGTATACGGCTCAATAACGGCTGATGGCAGCCACGCCGGCTTTTAGTCCCAGTCCTATTTGTTTCTTTTTTGGCGCTGATAAGCTTTTTCCCTGAAGAAATAGTCTCGGGAAATTCCTTGTCATGATCCTAAATGTCGCCGTGCCCAACGAGTTCAGCGCGTTACGTGTAATCACGCTGGCATCCGATGCGGCGTGCGCACATCGGCTTGCATCCGCCTTGAGTGGCTTGGGCGTTCTGCCTCTGGCCAACGTCGACTCGCTGGATGCGCTGCAAGCGTGGCTGGATGATTATCCGGTCGATGTCATCGTGTGTGAAATTCGCCCTGAATGCGGCGATGGCTTGATGTTGCCGAGCTTGCTCAAGGCTCGTCACGAGTCAGGCAAACTGGCCCAGTTTCCAGGCATTTTCTGGATGGGCGAAACCACGCTGGGCGCGCCGGGTGGGGCCGCTGACGGTGCACGTACGTCTGTACGTGAAAGGTCGGCCAAGCCGCTGTGGGTCAAGTACATGGGTGGAGTCGCGGTCAGCGCCCTGGAGTCCCATGCCCGTTTGGCGAGGGCGGCGGGCATTTTCGTCGAGATCGTGCGCGAAGGCGGTACTCTGGACCTGGGCGATGCATTGCGCGCCACGGTATTGACCCGCGTGCAACCCGACCCCTCGCTACGCAAAAACACCTTCGACGCCTTGGCCGAAGATGAGGTGATCCATGCGCTGACGACAGGCGACGGGCTGCGCTTTGTGTTTCAACCGCAGTTCGAATTGCTCAGCCGGCGCATTGTGGGGGCCGAAGCGTTGGTGCGCTGGAAGCACCCACGCTTTGGTGAAGTACCGCCTTCGGTACTGATGCCTTTGGTCAACCGCCTGGGCCTGGATTTGCTGTTGTTCAGCCTGGTGGAGATGTGGACGATCAAGGTCATGCTGTCGCTCAAACGCGCGAACATCCAGATTCCCATCGCCGTGAATGCTTCAGCCAAGACGATTTGTACGTCCAACTTCGCCGATCGCCTGGCGGCCAGAATGCGCCAGGCAGAGCTGCCCAATCGCCTGCTCAAGATCGAGCTGACCGAAGACGTCCCCGAACCCAATGAGCTGCACCTGTCGGCTTCGTTAACTGCGATTCGGGCCAAGGGTTTCCAGGTGTCGATGGACGATTTCGGTACCGGGGCGGCAACCTTCGCCTTACTGGCAAACCTGTCGTTTGACGAGATGAAAATCGATGGCTCGTTTGTCCGGGGTGTCGAACAGCATTCCTCGTCGCGCAATGTCATCGCCGGCATCGTCAACTGGGCGCGGCTGCTCAACCTGAGCCTGGTGGCGGAGGGGATCGAGGATGAGTCGACGATCCCGTTGCTGCACCGTTTGGGCTGCCGGGTTGGACAAGGCTATGCCTTGGCGCGGCCACTGGAAATCGATGCTTTCCTCAACTTTGTGATTCAACAGAGCAGTCCCGGTACATCGCTGGCTGAGTGAGCCCTACGCTTTTAAGAGCAGTCTGATATTCATCTGAATGCAATTGCATTAAGTTTCGCATCGTCTGATTTTTCAATTGTTCAGTACTTTTGAATGTCCTGCTGCTGAGGCATAGCCAGCTCGGCTGGCGAACTGTGCGCTTGAGAAGTCGAGAACTAATTAACAGTCGATAAAGTTTTTGTTCTCGTCTTTTTGCTCGTTATAAAGAGTGTTCCTTGATCTATGAAACGTTTACACATTGCTTTGCTGGATGATCATGCAATTGTACGACATGGTTTAGTCAATCGACTGGTACAGGAACCGGATTTTGAACTGGTCGGCGTGTACAGCCGTAGCCGTGACCTGATGGCCGGGCTAGCGACAGCACCGGCCGAGATATTGCTGCTGGATTTTGTGCTCGGCCCCTGCGAGATGGATGGTATTTCGTTGATTCGCGCGCTGCGCGTGAAGTTTCCAACCTGCCGGATTCTGATCTTTTCCACGCACCATGACGCAGCGACCGCAATCCTGGCGTTACGGGTGGGCGCACGCGGTTTTCTCGGCAAGGGCGAAGACATGGAGCAGTTGATCTGCGCGGTCCGGCTGGTGGCCTCAGGCGCGGTGTACTTGAGCCCGGACATGGCCTACCGCGTGGCGGAAGCCACCGCCGTAAGCTATGACGGCGAGACCAAAGGCCGGGATGAAGCCCTGCGCTTTGTCAGCCTTTCTGCGCGTGAGCAGGAGGTGATTCGATGTTACCTGGCCGGCATGACCATCACCGAGATCGCCGAGAAATTTAACCGCAGTATCAAAACCATCAGTTCGCAAAAAGCCGCCGCATTTCGCAAGTTGGGGGTGATGTCGAACAACGAGTTATTCAGAATCAGGCATATTATCGAAGGGATTTGAGCGTTGCGAATTCATCTGCTGTGCGCGTGTCATTTTGTGGTTATTGCATATACTCATGTGCGTATTAGACGTTGTATCGATGAGTTATCCCTGTGTTTCGACGGTGCGGCGCGCGCCGGGCCGAGAGGGTACGATCACGATGAAAACCATACGCATTGCGTTATTGGATGACCACGCGGTCGTTCGGCACGGCCTTGCCAATACGTTGGCGGCCGAAGCGAACTTTGAAGTGGTTGGCATTTATGAAAAAAGCCGCGACTTGATTGCCGGCCTTGTTACGGCACCTGCAGACTTACTGCTCCTGGATTTCTCTCTTAATCCCAATGAGTTGGACGGTGTATCACTGATCCGCGCGTTACGCGTCAAATTTCCAAACTGCCATATTCTGATCTTGTCCAGCCATCATGACCCGGCGACAGTGGGCCTGGCCATGCGAGTGGGGGCTCGTGGTTTTGTGGGTAAGGGCGAAGACATGAGCCAGCTGGTGAAAGCGATTCGCAAAGTCGCAGCGGGCGCTGTGTATTTGAACACCGATATGACCTATCGCTTGGCGGAAACGGTCACGGGTGAGACGCGTGAAAGCACCAGCGAGGAGCGCGATGCGCTGGCCTTGGCGGAATTGACGAGCCGCGAGCAGGAAGTCATTCGCTGTTATCTGGCAGGTATGACCGTGAGTGAAATTGCCGAAAAATTCAATCGCAGCATCAAAACCATCAGCACGCAAAAAACGTCTGCATTCCGCAAGCTTGGGGTGACGTCTAACAATGAGCTGTTCAAGCTCAACAAGATCATCGGTACTCCATGAAAAGGGCGCTGTGTGCCATCGCGTTATGTGGCTTGATGGTAGTGCCTGCTGTACGGGCCGGGCCGGTCGTGCTGAGTGCAGAGCAGAAGGATTGGGTTCAGACGCATCCAGTATTACGGGTCGGCGTGGTCGAAGACCTGTTGCCCTTCGAATACATCAGCGACGCAGTCGTGCGCGGGCGGTCGATAGAGTATTTGCAATTGGTCACGGCCGCGACCGGCCTTCAGTTCACGTTCGTACCTGGAAAGACGCTGGCCGAGCGCGAGAAAATGTTGCTGGAAGGCCAGGTTGACCTGCTGTCGTCTTATTTACGCTTCAGGTCTGAACCTACTACCAAGGGGCTTCGAACGCTTGCCTACGAATCGACCTCACCTGTCATTGTGACGCGGGTTGAGAGCCCAGACGCTTTCGATCTTGATCAACTGCAAGGCAAAACCATCGCGATACCCACCAATGTGGCGTATTACGAGCAAATCTTTCGGCGCAAGGGCGTGCAGGCCAATTTCAAAAAAAGCGCTTCGGCCCTGGAGATACTGACCAGCGTTGAAGACGGCAGCGCCGACGCGGCAATCGCGTCAGCCATCTTTCTAACGCCTTATCTGTATCAACGGTTCCAGGGCATTCTGGAAGTATCCGGTGTGCTCGGCAGCCAGGTGCTGGATGTGAGTATGGCGACCCGTACAGACCAGGTCATGCTGTATTCAATACTGGAGAAGGTGTTCGCCTCCATCACCGTCGAGCAACGCAACCGGCTGTATGGGCGCTGGTACCAGGATCTGGACCTGAATGTTCCATCGCTGCCCAGTATCGCCGCCCATTATTTGCATGTGTTGATCCTTGGCGCGCTCGTGCTGGTCAGCCTGTGCGCACTGCTGTATCGAGGCCAGCGTCAACGGCGCCTGGCGGTGCGTAACGAGCAGGAAAAAACCATGTTTCTGGCGGTGATGGGGCATGAAATCCGATCACCGATGAACGCAGTGCTGGCGGCAATGGAATTGCTCGGGCACACCCGGCTCAACCAGCAGCAGCGCCATTTGGCCCATCTGGCTAACAGTGGTGCCAACGCCTTGGGGCGGCTGCTGGATGATGTTTTGGACAGGCCCGGCTCAATTGCCAAACCGCCAAGGCTGGCTGTCGAGGCAATCGACATTGAGGCATTGGTTCAAGGTGTAGTCGGGTTGCATCGACTGCGGGCGCGGGAAAAACACCTGAGCTTGAACTGCCATATTCAGGCGCAGTTGCCCTTGTTATTGCTAGACAGCTCCCGGCTCACGCAGATTTTTCATAACTTGCTATCCAACGCCATCAAGTTTACCGATACGGGCGGTATCGACATCGACGTAGCGTTAGCGGTGTCAGCGGACGGCACCGCGCAATTGCAGATTGAGGTTCGCGACAGTGGAGTCGGTATTTCAGACGCAGCGCAGGCCGCCCTGTTTCGCCCTTATGCCCAGGCCCGAGAGTCTTCCCGGCGCACAGGGGGCACCGGGTTGGGCCTGATGATCTGTCGGCAACTGGTGGGTTTGATGCAGGGGACGTTGACGCTGACGAGCGAGCAGGGCTCAGGCACGACAGTGGCTATCCGCTTACCGGTGAGCATCGGCGAGGAGCCACCGGTCTTGATGCCGCAAGCGGCACCCTCAGCCCTGCCAACCGTAAGCGGCCTGCAGATTCTGGTGGTGGAAGATACCTATGCGAACCAGGAGGTTTTGCGTGCGCAGATCAGTGCATTCGGCTGCCAGCCAGTGATCGCTGCCGACGCCGCGCAAGCCTGGCCGCTGTTCAGGGCAACCGTATACGACCTGGTGCTGATGGACTGTGATTTGCCCGATGAAGACGGTTATGGCCTGGTGCGCAGGTTGCGCGCCCTGGAAATACAACTGGGGCGCACACGCAGCCCGATTATCGCGATCTCTGCCCTGACCGGCGACCGTCATCTTCAACGCTGTATCGAGGCGGGCATGGACGCGACGCTGAGCAAACCCATACGCCTTGGGCAGTTGTGCGAGGTCATTGAGCGCTGGTGCGGGATCAAGCTGGCCGCACCCAGTACCAGCTTGATGGCGCCTTTGCTGGATCAAGCCGCAATCAACCGTGAAATGGCCGGTGACCTGGCAAACCTGGTCAAAGCCGTCGCCCTGTGCGACCGCGAATCGGCTCAACACGTGGCTCATCGATTGCACGGTGCGGCGTTGATCATGGAGTGGTCGGCATTGGCGCAGGCCGCCGAGTACATGGAGCGTCTGCTGTATGGCCAAACGGAGTGGGGGCCGGTGCACGCCCAAGCCCTGCGGCCGTTGTTGCAGCAGTGGGCCGCGTTGAGCGGCGATACAGCGCTCGACATACTGCCGGCGACGCGTGCGCAGCGGACGGCCCGCTGATGAGGCGCCTGCTGCTGGTACTGGCATTGGTGTGCCTTCCGGCGTCGGCAGGCGTGTACGCCAGTTCGCCACCGATGACGTTGACGCAGCAGGAGGTGGACTGGATCGCTGCTCATCCGGTGCTCCGTGTGGGGGTGTTCGAGGACCTGCTGCCTTTCGAATACATGAGCGGCGGCCAATTGCGCGGTCTATCAGCCAAATATCTGAGGCTGATCGGCCTGCGTACCGGCCTGCATTTCGAGCCGGTGCTGACCACCACGCGCAGTGCGCGCAAGGAGATGCTGATCAGCGGTGAGGTGGACATATTGTCCACTCGACGTCGTTCCGACGACCCGGCCCAGGATCGTGGGATGCTTTACACCCTACCCTACAACACCAGTTCGACGATCCTAGTCAGTCGTTTTGGTGATCAGCCCCTAGCGAATCTAGAGCAGTTGGCCCATAAACGATTGGCCATGTTGGGGCGCGAAGTCTATGGCGCCTTCTTGCGCGAAGAGGCGCCAGGGGTCACGCTCATCGCCGCTCAGAACGCGGTCGACATGATGGCGATGGTCAAGGACGGCAAGGCGGACGCTGCTATCGCTTCGGAGTGGTTGTTGATCCCGTATCTTTCCCGCCAGTACCAGGGCGTATTGCAGATATCCGGCGTGGTGCCCCAATTGCACACCGGCGTCAGCATGGCGGTGCGTGACAGCGATGAAATCCTGCTGTCGATCCTGGAGAAGGCATTGGCCTCCATCACCGGGGATGAGCGCAAGGCGATCTTCGATGCCTGGTTTGCCGACATGAACCTGGATATCCCGACCATCAGGTCCATCGCCGAACATTACGCGGGTGAGTTGTGGCTGTTGCTGGCCATTGTGCTGCTGCTCATTACGCTGGTGTGGCAAAGCCGGGTCCAGCGGCGGCGCGTCGTGCAGCGCGAGCGCGAGAAGGCGATGTTCCTGGCGGTCATGAGCCATGAAGTCCGCTCACCCATGAACGCGGTGCTGGCGGCGGTTGAGCTGCTTGAGCACACGCCACTGGACGAACAACAGCGGCACTTCACCGACCTGGCCAATACCGGCGCCAATACCTTGCTGCGCCTGGTCGACGATGTGCTGGATATCTCCAAGATGGAGGCCGGGCAATTGCAGCTCAATCTTGAGCCGGTGGATCTGTGGTCATTGCTGCAACAGCAGGTGGATGATTACCGAGTCTATGCCGAGGAAAAGGGGCTGACGCTGACATTGACCGGTCAACGCCCCGTTGCTTCAGCATTGGTTGATGACCAGCGGGTGGCCCAGGTGCTGCGTAACCTGATATCCAACGCCATCAAGTTCACCGAGCACGGCCGGGTCGAGGTGCAATTGCTGTCGCCGGACACTCAGCCGGGGGCCAGTTCAGACGTGTTGATGCGTGTGGTCGACACCGGCATTGGTTTGTCCGACCAGGCGCAAGCTGCTCTGTTTCGGCCCTATGCCCGCGCCAGGCAATCATTCAAGCGCAGTGGCGGCACCGGTTTGGGGCTGGTGATCTGTCGCCGTTTGGTGAAGTTGATGCACGGCGAGCTGACCTTGAGTAGCGTCCCGGGGAGCGGCACCCAGGTCGAAGTGAGGTTGCCCGCCGAGTGGGCTGGAGCGCTTGAGCCGCCTGTGCGGGCAGCAGATCCTGATGCGGCGTCCAGGGAGGTTTCATTATGGGTGCTGGTGTCGGGAGGCGAATATACCGATCAGCAAGCAGTGCAGGCATTGCTTCGAGGTTTTGGCCTGGGCGTACGGCTGGCGGCCAAGGGTGACGAGACGCTGGCGCTCTTCAATCAGCACAGGGTCGATCTGGTACTGATCGATGAGCATCAGGCGTTCAACCTGAGCGGCCCTATGCGCGACGTGGAGCGCCAACAACAGCGCGGGCATTGTCCAATCATTGCGATGTCGCAGGTAACAGGTAATGACTATCTTGAACGCTGTTTTGAGGCCGGCCTGGACGGGGTGCTGAGCAAGCCGGTGCGTCAGGACAAATTGCAGCAAATGATCGAGCTGTGGTGCGATCAGGTCCTGATACCAGCGGCGCAGGTACACAGCGCCTCAGGGCAGGAGCGGGAAGGGCGGCAAGAAGCGCTGCGCCAGGATCTGAACCGTCTGTTCAGCGCTGTTGCCCTGCGTGATCGCCCGGTTGCCCTGCAGGCGGCGCATCGGCTAAAGGGGGCTGCACAGACGGTAGGCTGGACTGCGATAGCGGCCGGCGCCGAAGGGATCGAGTCGTTGTTGCGCGATGAAGTGAACTGGCCAACCGTAGCGGTTGCGGATCAACTCAATCTTATGGCGCAAGACTGGGCTGCGGCCGTTTATTGAATAACGCGTCTTGCCTCGACAGCCTGGTTTTTAGGACCACTCCTATAGACGAAGTAGTGACCCTCCCAACAAATAACATAAGTTGAAGTACGTAAGTTTTTGCCGAGCGAAACAGACGTTAATTGTTGAAAATATTGAGTGGCTTAGTTGTTTTTAGGAGCACTCCTATATTGGGTGTTGCGCGGACTCCCTACACTTCACTGCGCAACAACACAGAAGTTATCCAGCACCGGAAACTTCTTCACTTACCTGGTATATCGCTCTCTCGGAGTTACTCATGAATTATAAAGCCCGCGTCCTCGCTGCATTGGTCGCCGCAACCGCCACCTCAGCTGCCATGGCTTCGGATGGCACCATCAATTTCAACGGTGAACTGAAGGCCGAGACCTGCCAGGTTGCAGTGAATGGGGCGGCCGGCTCGGCAGGCACTACCGTCACGCTGCCGACTATCTCCACTGCCTCGTTGACCTCGTCTGGCCAAGTGGCCGGCCAGACCGGTTTCAGCATTCAGTTGAGCAAATGCTCGGCAGCGCTGAAAACCGCAGCTGCGTTCTTTGAAGCCGGCGGTTCGGTTGATCCGGCCAGCGGCAACTTGAAGAACATCGGCGGCGGTGCTACCAAGGTTCAACTGCAACTGATCGACGCATCCAATGGCAAGTCCATCAAAGCCGGTGACACCGCACAAGTGGCTTCCACCAGCCGTATCGCCATCGACGCCACCGCACTCAGCGCAGACCTGCCGTACGCTGTTCAATACTACGCCCAAGCCGCGACCACGCCGGGCACCGTTATCAGCAACGTGACTTACTCCATCAATTATCAGTAAGTCGCCGGTAATGACTACACGCCCTGTTGAATAGTTAAAGGGCGTGTTTTCGGGGCGGCATTGGGACTACGTCATGCCTTGCATACTTCCATTTAAACAAATGCTTCTGGCAAGTCTTGTGGCAATTGGGTGTTCCCAGGCGCTGGCAGGTGTGGTGATCACCGGCACCCGCGTGATCTACCCGGCAGACCAGAAAGAAGTCACAGTAAAACTCAATAACAACGGTACTCAACCCGCGTTGATGCAAGCGTGGATTGATACCGGCAGTGTGGAGTCCACGCCCACCAGCTCCAAGGCGCCGTTTCTGCTTTCGCCTCCGGTGGCGCGTATCGACCCGACCAAGGGCCAAAGCCTGCGCGTATTGTTTACCGGGGCAGCGCTGCCCCAGGACAAGGAGTCGGTGTTCTGGCTCAACGTGCTGGAAATACCACCCAAACCTGAGGCCGGGGCAGACCTGAATACTCTGCAAATGGCCTTCCGTTCGCGGATCAAATTGTTCTACCGCCCGACGGGCCTTGCAGGCACCGCCAGCGAAGCGATCGAGCAGGTGCAATGGCAACTGGTGACGGCCCGCGATGGCCAGGGCCTGGCTCTGCGAGCGTTCAATCCATCGGCTTTTCACGTATCGCTGGTTGAGCTGGACTTGGTGTCTGGCAGTCAGCGCGCGCGCAGTGAGGACGGCATGGTGGGCCCGGGTCAAACCCGGCAATTCCCGCTGCCGACGCTTAAAACCCGACCAGCCCCAGGCGCACAGGTGGAGTTCAGCGCAATCAACGATTACGGCGCGCTGATCCCGACTCGGACAGCACTCAAGCCCTGAACCATTCCTGACGTCTTTACCCGCGAGTCATTTATGCAGACCTCTTCCCGCTCCAGGCCGCCCCTGGGGGCGCAGCCTCGCTTCGCCCTGAATCCGCTCACCCGCTTGATACTCAAGGTATTGGCCGCCGCGCCATGCGCCTGGGGGGGCCACGCCGCGTTGGCGCAAGAGGTGCAGTTCAACGATGCATTCCTGCCGGAAGACTCACGCAATCTTGACCTCGGCAAATACCAGGCCGGCAACCCGGTGACCCCGGGGCAGTACCGTGCGGACGTTATGCTCAACGGCCAGTTGAACAGTCGCCAGGACATTCGTATCGAGGCTCAGCCCGACGGCAGCAAGCCGGTGGTGTGCATGGATCATGGCCTGCTTGAGCGCCAGGGCGTGAACATCGCCAAACTGTCACCCGAAGCCAGCCTGGCGCTTGAGGGTCCAGGCTGCACGGCGTTGGGCAGTTTGATTCAGGGCGCCAGTGCGAACTTCTCCCCGGAGAACCAGGCACTTGACCTCAGCATCCCTCAGGCGGCCTTGAAGCGTAACTCGCGTGGCTATGTCAGCCCTGAACTGTGGGACCGTGGCGTCACTGCAGGGATGCTCAGTTATAACTTCAATGCCAATCGCAACCGCACCCGCAGCGGCACCAATGACTCGGCGTTCCTGGGGCTCAATGCAGGCCTCAATCTGGGCGACTGGCGCTTGCGTCACAATGCCTCGATGAGCTGGCAATCGCGCAACGGTAGCCAGTACCAGGCGTTGGACAGCTACGCGCAACGCGATATCACTGCGCTGAAAAGCCAGCTGACTGTAGGTGAGTCCAACACCAGCGGTGAGATCTTCGACACCTTGTCTTATCGCGGCGTACAGTTGGCCAGTGATGACCGCATGTTGCCCGACTCCATGCGCGGATATGCGCCGGTTATCCGTGGCATCGCCCGCACCAATGCGCGTGTCACCATTCGCCAGGCCGGCAACGTGCTGCTGGAAACCACGGTCGCCCCCGGCGCCTTCGTCATCGACGACCTGTACTCCACCGGCTACGGAGGCGACCTCAACGTGAGCGTGGCCGAGGCGGACGGTACCGAACAAAACTTTATCGTGCCCTACGCCTCGGTCAGCCAGTTGCTGCGCCCTGGCACCTCGCGTTTCAGTGTCACCGCCGGGGAAACCCGCAACAACTTCGTTGACGAGCAGACGCGCCTTTTGCAAGGCACGCTGCAATATGGTCTGAACAACACCTTCACCGGGTTTGGCGGTGTGCAATCAAGCGATGACTACGCGGCCATCCTCACAGGCGTAGCGTTCGGCACGCCGATTGGCGCGATGGCGGTGGACGTGACGCACGCCCAGACCGATCTGGCTGCCGGCCGGGCGAAGGGGCAGAGCATGCGCCTGTCCTACAGCAAGAACATCCTCAGTACCGGCAGTAACTTTTCGGTAGCGGCCTATCGTTTTTCTACCCGTGACTACCTGGACTTCAGCAATGCCGTGCAGCTGCTCGATGCCGAGAAAAACGGTTGGGACACCAGCGAGTTCGGCCGCCCGCGCAGCCGCTTGTCAGTCACCGCCGACCAAAGCTTCGGGCCCTGGGGTCAGGTGTCGATCAGCGGCTATGCCCAGAACTACTGGAACCAGCAGGGCAGCGACGTGCAGTACCAGTTCAGCTACAGCAAGCAGTTCAACCGGGTGAGTTTCAGCCTGAACGCTAACCGCAGCCGGATGGGCCTGGGCGATATGGAAAACAGTTTTCTGCTGACCATGAGCATGCCCCTGGAATTCGGCGGCCCGGGCTATGGGCCGCAAGTGACGGCACAGCTGGGCCGGGACCCCCGAGGCCATTACAGCGAGCAGGCGGGTATCAGCGGCACCGCCGGCGAGGACCGCCAGTACGGGTACGGCGCCACCTTCGGCCATGACGGTGGCAGCAATACCAAGAGCGCAGCCCTCAACGGCCAGTATACCGGCGCCCGCGCCATGCTCAGTGCCGCCCTGGGCCGGGGCGATGGCTATACCAGCGCGTCGGTGGGCGCCAGCGGCACGGTGGTAGCCCATGTCGACGGGGTGACCATGACGCCTTATCGCGGTGAAACCATGGCCGTGGTCAGCGCCCCAGGCGCCGAGGGCGCGAAGGTCTCCGGCTACCCGGGCCTGAGGCTCGACGGCAGCGGCAACGCCGTGGTGCCCTACCTGCGCCCGTACGAATTGAACGAGGTGGCGATCGACCCGATCGGCAGCTCCCTGGACGTAGAGCTAAGTGAAACCAGCCAACAGACCGCGCCGCGTGCCGGTGCCGTTGTGCACCTCAAATACGCCACCAACCAGGGCCGCGCGGTGCTGCTCAATGTGCGCCTGGACGACGGCAGCAGCCTGCCGTTCGGCGCGGGCGTGACCGATGGCGAGGGTGCCACCGTGGGCGTGGTCGGGCAGGGCGGTCAACTGTATGCGCGGATCAAACCCGAAACGCGCCGTTTGCTGGTCAACTGGGGCAGCCAGGCGCAGCAGCAGTGCGCCCTGACGATCCCGCCGGGCCCCGGCGATGGGCAACAGCTGCAACAAGTAGACGCCGTGTGTGCGGCCGGCAAACAGGTCGCTGACAGCGTGCGGCCCAACACCCAGCAAAAGGTAGCGTTATGAACATCGGCTCTTTGATCAAACTGGGGGGGCTGGGCTTGGCCTTGTGGGCGTCGGCCGGCACGGCCATGGCAGTCACCTGTTCCTATATGGACGGTACCCGGCCTGCCGTGGGCTCAATGCCGTTGCAGATCTCGGCGATCACCGTCGGGCGGGATGTGCCGGTGGGCACTGAGGTCTACCGTCAAAAGTTCAGCATGGCCTCAGGTCAGGCGGTGAAGTTGGAGTGCCTTGTCGCGCCGTTTCAGCAGTGGACCGACCTTATCGTTGAATCCAGCCAGGCTCTGGCCAATGTAACCAGTGGCACCTATGCCAATAAAGTCTACAGAACCAGCATCCCCGGATTGGGCGTTGCTTTCAACAGCAACGGTGGCCTGCTGCCCAGGCAAAGCGCCAAGGCATGGACCTCGTGTTCGGCGGGTTTCAGATGCATCGTGCCTTTTGACGGGCCTTCGAACTTTGAACTGATCTTGATTAAGATCGGCGAGGTGACGCCAGGTGTGCTGGTGGGCAGTACATTGCCGATCGTGAGCCTGTTCGGCAATTTCGGCGACGCCAGAATGAGCGGCTTCAGGATGGGCATTTCCGGGAGCATCCAGATTGTCTCGCGCACCTGCATCACACCGGATGTCTCGGTACCGATGGGCACCCACCTGGTCAACAAATTCACTGGCCTCAACAGTTCCACCGGCTGGACGGACTTCTCCATTGCGCTAAATGACTGCCCGGCGTTCAACGGCATATTCTCCGCCGCGGGTCCCGGCTGGATTTCGCAAGGTGGTAACTCACCCTCAGGCACCGGCACCAGCGGAACCCGCGTCAACAACACACTGCAATACCGCATCGACCCGGCTCGGACTGCCATCAATGCAAGCAACGGCATCCTGAGCCTCGACCCGAGCACCGCCGGCAACGCGCCTGCTGCGACTGGCGTCGGCATTCAGGTCGCCACCAGTAACGGCGTTGCCCTGCCGCTGGCAAGCAACCAAAACACGGGCCTGACCCTCAGGAGCACCGAAAGCAGTTATGCCATCCCACTGCGAGCGCGCTACCTGCAAACCGGGGCCAAGGTCACGCCGGGGCCGGCGAATGCGTCGGCAACCTTCACGATCATTTATCAGTGAGCGGTGGGAACATGACCAATAAAGCGCTACGCATTCTGATTGCCGATGGGCAGCATTTCTACCGCTTGAAAATCGAACGGGCGTTGAACCAGCTGGGCTATTACCGCATCGCGCCGATACACCGGCTGGATGAAGTATTGAGTGCAGTGGATTTCGGCGATACGCCGCTGGATGTGCTGATCATCAATGCCGCCCTGGCGCACAGCGTCAAATTCGATTTGCTCTGGTTCATCAGGGACAACCCACAGATTCGTCATGTGTTGATCTATGGCCAGAGCGAACGCGCTTCGCCCGCGCTTGCGTGGTGCCATGCGCCCAACGTGCTGACCAGCACGGCGCCGTTGCCTGATCTGCAAGCGCTGGAGGCGTTTATGAGAAAGGTTGATGGCAAGGCTGGTTGGGATAATCAGGGCAATGGGTCAAATAAGCCATCGGGCGCTAAGCACATCACTTTTTGAAGGTGACCTGTGTGTTCGTCCCGATGCTCTCTGAGTACGATAAAGCTGTGCTTTTTGTTGATGCTCTGGTGCGACAAACAGCGCCGCCAGAGTGTCTTCATATACGCAACTGAAACCCAGTGTTGAGAGTGCTCAGAAGGGTGACCGGCAATGTTGTGGGAAAGGGATACGGCGCGTTCAATTGGACGCAACGCTGAACGCGCCATTGGGGACAGCCATGTCTGATCACACCATCACGACAACGAACGCGCCGCCCTATCGATAAACGCAGCGACCTCTACCGGCCTGGACGCCAGGGAGGCGTGGCTGGCATCCAGGGTGATGGTTTCCCGGGTGCCTAGGCGTTTGGCCATGCGCACCTGGTTATCGGGATGGATCATGCGGTCCTGGCTCGAAATCTGGTACCAGGACGGTTTGTTCTTCCACGCCGGGTTGCTGATCACATCGCCAAAGGTGCTCGCTAGCGGAGCCTTTTGGGTGACGCCCATGACTTGACCTTCTTGCTGGGGCAGGTCCTGGCAGAAGCTGTCGTGGAACTGTTCAGGCTTGACCCACAGATAACCGTCGCTATCAGGCGCCAGGTTGGGGGCGGCTTCTGGCAGATGTTCCTGGGTGATGCCGCCTGGGCTTTCGCCGTCATCCGGGGCGAATGCCGCGATGTACACCAGGCCTGCGACATTCGGTTCATTACCCGCCTGAGTGATGACGGCGCCGCCATAGGAATGCCCCACCAACAACACCGGGCCTTTGATTTGCGCAACCATCTTGCGGGTACGCTCGGCATCGTCGGCCAGCGAGGTCAGCGGCATCTCCACCGCATGCAAATCGGTATAGCCCTTTTTGTGCAGCTCGATAATCACCCGGTTCCAGTGCGCCGCACCGCCCCAAAAACCATGGACCAAGACAATTGCCGGTTTCCCACTCATGTGTAAGTTCCTTGTGCGTTGATGAGGTGATGCTATCGCCCGCCAAAGGGCGGCGTTATGGATAACACAGTTATGGGTGCGATGGCGCGCGCGGGGGGTACGTTCGTCGGCCTGATTGCTGTCGTTGTTTAGAAATGTTTATGTGATTCAATGGTCATCTCGGCTTGCGCAGGAAGCGCATCAGCCGAGGCCATTTTGATCTTTCAAGAAATTCATCCCAAGGAGTAACACCATGCAAGGAAGCACATCGTTCAAGTACCTGGCGTTTTCGTTGATCCCATTGATGGCCGCCTGTACCACACCCTCGCGTCAGTCCGCCGTCCTCCCTGCGCCACCTTTGTCGTTCGATAACTGTGCGGTTGGTTGCCCCACCGGTGGCAGCCCGGTGACGTTGAACCGCCAGGCCTACACGTTGAACAACAACGGCTCGACCAAGTTTGCCAACTGGGTCTCCTACAAGATCACTAAGACCACTGCCGCCAGCGGGCGCTCCCGTGACTGGCGCACCGACCCGGATATTCCAGCCGGGGAAACCCTGGACCCGGTGGATTACAACGGCGCCAACGTCGCGCTCAAAATCGACCGTGGGCATCAGGCCAACCTGGCTTCGATGGCCGGGGTGGCCGATTGGCAAACGCTCAACTACTTGTCGAACATCACCCCGCAAAAGGCCGAGCTCAACCAGGGGCCCTGGGCGCGCCTGGAAGACCAGGAGCGCAACCTCAGCAAGGAACCAGGCGTCGATCAGGTGTATGTGGCCACCGGGCCGCTGTATGAGCATTTTGTCGGCTCGTTGCCGGGCACGAACAAAGTGCACACCATCCCCAGTGGCTATTGGAAAATCATTGTGGTCGGCAGTTCGCCGGAAACGGGCCTGTACGCCTCATTCGTGATGAACCAGGAAACCCCCAAGGGCGCAGATTTTTGTGATTACCAGGTCACTGTGGATCACATCGAGGAGCGCTCGGGGCTGACGTTCTGGAGCACCTTGCCGCAAGCGATGCAAGCCACGCTGAAGGCCAGGCAGGGCCAGTTGCCGAGTCGGATCGGCTGTAACCGAACCAAAGCCTGACGCCTAGTCGGCACACACCAACGAGGGCCTGCGGCTGTTGTTCTTGCCCAGGCGCTCATGCGTGGCGACGTCTGTGGCCTGTTCACGCAGTGCTTCTTCGAGCACTTGCAGATGCTTGGAAAGGATTTTCACCGACCCACTCGGGTTGGCGGGGTCGAAGGGGATGCGGCCATTGGCAATCAGCACCATGGCCAGTTCCCAGGCGCGTTGTGAGTCGTTCATGACAGGGGTTTCCTTCTTCAGCGTGATCGATATAGAGCTGTGACCCGCTTCAAACACCCCGGTATCAACTGGGTTGCTGCCGAAATTTCGATCACTTCAACGCTTCAGTTGCGCCGAAACCATCATCTTTTTAGATGGTGGCCGCGAAGTGTCGAAAGAATGAACCTGAGCGGCGCGGTGGTCACCTAATCCGTATGAATCGGTCGTTTCCCATTCAATGATCCGAGGGGCAACCATGGACTCTGTACTGCGGGCTGTGGCGATTTACCTGGTGCTGCTGGTGCTGTTCAAAGTTGCCGGCAGGCGCACGCTGGCCGAGCTCACCACTTTTGACCTGGTGTTGTTGATGGTCATCGGCGAAGCCACCCAACAGGCGTTGCTGGGCGAAGATTTCTCGATGACCAACGCCGTGCTGGTCATCGCCACCCTCATTGCCATCGACATTGGCTTCTCGCTGGCCAAGCAGCGTTCAGCCTGGTTCGCACGGGTGCTCGATGGCGGGCCGACGGTGCTGGTCGAGCAAGGCCGGGTGCTGCATAAACGGCTCAAGCATGCGCGCCTGGACGAGGGCGACATTCTTGAGGCGGCCCGGTCCACCCAAGGGCTTGTCGAACTCAAGCAGATCCGCTTCGCGATTCTTGAGCGCAACGGCAAGATTTCGGTGATCCCGTTTGAATAAAACGCGGCCCCATTCGTCAGCCAAGGGGCTATTTTTTGAACGCCAGCGCTTCTGTTCCAGACAGATAGATCATGGGCGGACGAATTCTGCTTTCGTCACGCCGATAACACACACTTGCCAACAGGTGAACAATCATGAAGAAGCTTTATATGTGCGTGGGCCTGTGCAGCGCGTTCCTGCTGCACGGCTGTTTTGACAACGCTGACAACGCCACTAAAGACAACAACAGTGGCACCCAGTCGTCGGTGCAGATGCAGGAAGGCAAGGCGGACGAGAGCAAATAGAGCGGCCTGCCAGCCGCCGCTTATATCATTGATGCTCATTGCCGAATGTGGGAGCTAGCTTGCCTGCGATAGCGGTGGTTCAGTTAACGATGCAGTGACTGACAGTCCGCCTTCGCGGGCAAGCCTGCTCCCACAGGGGACCTGTGCCAGGCGCTGATTTTGTGGGCAATGCATGGCCAGTGTGGGAGCTGGCTTGCCTGCGAATGCATCGACTCGGTTTACCTGAGGAACCGAGGTGTTTGCATCGCAGGCAAGCCAGCTCCCACCGTTGATCGCGACCGATCAGCGCATATGCAGGATGATAGGGCTACTGCTCGCCGGGTCGGTATGCCCACGCAACTTGCCCACGGCCTTTTCATCGACCGCGCCGCCGTGGTTGCCCCAGGTGCCGCGCACGTAGCTCAGCACGTCGGCGATTTCCTGGTCGGACAATTGCTCACGAAACGCGGGCATGCGGTAGGCGTCTGGCATCCCGGCGGTGACCACGCGTTGTGAGCCGTTGAGGGTGATGTTGATCGCGGAGGCGTTTTCCGTGGCCAGGGCCGAGGTGGCGCCGGCCAGGGGCGGCATCCAGTCGGGCTGGCCTTTGCCGTCGAGCCCATGGCAGGAGGCGCAGCGGGTCGCGTAAATATGGGCGCCAGGAGCATCCTGGCGCGCTGTTGCCACTTGATACTGCCAAGGGCTGCCGTCACGCTGCGGGTCGCCGGGCAGTGACTTGAGGTAGCGAGCGATCGCGGCCAGGTCATCGTCCTGCATGAACTGCGTGGAGTTGTTGAAGGCTTCGGTCATCGAGCCATAGACCACGGCATGCTGGTTGCGACCGGTCTTGAGGAACTGCACGATCTGTTCCTCACTCCAGCGCCCCAGGCCGGTGTTGTGGTCCTGGCGCAAGCTGGGGGCGTACCAGCCGTCGAGCAGGGCACCGGCCAGGAATGGCGCGCCGGATTCGTCCAGGGCCTTTTCGTTGAACGCCAGCCCCCGTGGCGTGTGGCAACTGCCGCAGTGGCCCGGGCCTTGGACGATATAGGCGCCCCGGTTCCACAGTGCGTCCTGGCCGGGCTTGGCGGCATAGGTCGCGGTCGGTGCAAACACACCGTTCCACAGGGCGATGGGCCAACGCAGGTTGAGCGGCCAGGGAATGTCGCTGGGGATATTAGGCTGGTTGGCCGGTTGCACGCCTTTCATGAAAAATGCGTACAGCGCCTGGATGTCATCGTCGCTGAGCTTCACATAAGACGGATAGGGCATGGCCGGGTAGAGCCGTCGCCCGCCCGGTGCTACGCCGTGGCGTACGGCGCGGTCGAAGTCGGCCAGGCTATAGGCACCGATGCCATGCTCACGGTCGGGGGTGATGTTGGTGGCATGGATCGCCCCCAGCGGAGTGGCCATTTCCAGGCCACCAGCGAATGGCTGCTTGCCGGCCAGGCTGTGGCAGGCCACGCAGTCACTCACGCGCGCGACGTATTCGCCGCGACTGACCAACGCGGGGTCGAAGCTCGTGGCCTGTTGCTGTTCAAAAGGCGAGGCAGGCTCGCGGGTGACATACCAGGCCAGCAGGCCGGCGGCGACCACGCAGGGCAGCACCAGCCACCCTGCGGTTCTTGCGAATCGGCGGTTATTCATGGGCATTCCCTGTCGGTTAGCTGAAGGTGTAACGGCTCAAAGGCAGACTGCGGATGCGTTGGCCGGTCAGCTGCGCCACGGCATTCGCCACGGCCGGGGCCACAGCCGGCAACGGTGGTTCGCCGATACCGCCCATTTTTTCTCCGCTCTCCACGATCTTCACGTGGACCTGCGCCATACGCGAAGGCGGCAGCACCGGATAAAGGTCGTAGTTGCGCGCCCGTGGCTTGCCATCCACGTACACCGCTTCCTCCAACAAGGTTTGCGACAGGCCCAAGGCCACGGCACCGTTGACCTGCGCCTCTACAATCGCCGGGTTGACGATGCTGCCCGGGTCAATCGCTTCCCAGATGTGATGAACCTTGACCTGGCCGTTCTCGATCGACACCTCGGCCACCACCGCTGCATGGGAGCCAAACGGCGAGGCCATGGCTACGCCGCGTGCACGGCGGGTGCCGTCTTCGGCGGTGTAGGGCCCACGCTTCCAACCGCCAGACAGCTCGGCGGCCGCTTGCAGCAGGGTGGTCAGGCGCGGGTTGTCGCGCAGCAGGTGCAGGCGCAGTTCATAGGGATCATGGCCGCCTTTGTCGGCCAGTTCGTCCAGGAAGGCTTCGTAGAAAAAGTCATTGAGCGAGTTACCCACCGAGCGCCAGTAACCGAGCATAGCCGGACCTTTGACGTAGATCTGCGCAATGCGTTTGTTGGGGATCGCATAGCTCTTGCCCGACAAGCCTTCCAGGGCAGTAGGGTCGATAGCGTCGCCCTGTTTGCCGGCGATGGCTTCGGTGGGGCCTTCGGTGGCGCTGACCGCTTCGATGGCTACGGGCAGGCCTTTGTCATCCAGTGCGGCGCGGAACTTGACCACTGCGACGGGGCGCAATACATCGCGCACGAATTCTTCTTCACGGCTCCAGATCAGCTTGATCGGCCGGCCCACCGCCTTGGCCAACGCAATGGCTTGCGGGTAAGGGTTTGCCGAGTCATACAGGAAATGCCGGCCGAAAAAGCCGCCCAGCAGCGGTGAGTGCAGGGTGATTTGCTCAGTGCTCAGGCCGGTGCGCTTGGCGATGTCGGCACGGAACATATCCGGCGCCTGGTTAGGCAGCCACACCTCCAGCGTGCCGTCGGGGTTAAAGCGTGCCAGGGCTGAAGGCGGTTCCAGCTGGGCATGGTTGAGGTACTGGTTGTGGTAGGTGGCTTCGACGCGGGTTTTGGCGCTGGCCAGTGCGCCGGCCACATCGCCTTCGTTTTCGTCATCGCGGGCCGGGCCTTGCTGGGCGGCGAGGAAGTCGCGGTACTTGTCGCTGGAAAAATCCGCCGGCATCGCCCGCACGGTGGAGTCGGCGGCGGCTTCAAGCCATTCGACCTGGATGGCTTCGACGGCCCGCTTGGCATGCCACCAACGCTCGGCTACCACGGCCACGGCGCCGGGCAGGGTGTGAACCGAATGCACGCCTTTCATGGCTTGCACCTGCGCCTGGTTGCGCAGGCTGCCCACGGTCATGCCCAGGCGTGGCGCATGCTGGACGGCAGCGTGGAGCATGCCGTCGATTTTCAGGTCGATGGTGTACTGCGCCTTGCCGGTGGATTTGTCATAGGCATCCAGGCGCTTGACCGGTTTGCCGATCCAGCGGAACTGGCTCGGGTCGCGCAGGGTAATGCTGGCCGGGTCGGGCACCGGCATATCCAGGGCGGCACCTGCCAGTTCGCCGTAGCCCAGGGAGCGGCCGGAAGCGGCGTGCACCACGCGACCGGGCTGGGTGGTCAGCTCGCTGAGCGGTACGCGCAGTTGCTCGGCGCCGGCTTGCATCAGCATCGCGCGGGCGAGGGCGCCGAGGCGGCGCATGGTCGGGTAGCTCATGCGCACCGACATACTGCCGCCGGTGATGCGCAGGCCATTTTCCATCACCACATAGGCTTCGCCGGGCGGGGCCGCTTCGACAATGAACGTGGCCGGGTCGGCATCCAATTCTTCACCGACGATCTGCGCCATGGCGGTGTGAGTGCCTTGGCCGCCTTCCATGAAGGGGCTGAGCAGGCGCACGCTGCCGTCGGGGCGAATTTCCAGGAAGGCGGGTACTTGAGTGCCGCGTTCAGCGGCGGCGCCGGTCGCGGCTTGCACGCGGGAGGTGCCCAGTGGCAAGCCGAAACCGATCACCAACGCGCCCACCGCGGTGCTGGCCAGGAAGCGGCGACGGGACAGGTTGATCGGTTCGCCCAGGGTCACGCCGGGAATGATCTCGTTGGTGTTCATCAGGCGGTCTCCTTCCCGGCGGCCAAGGCATCCATGGCGGCATGGATCGCGTTGTAGGTGCCGCAACGGCAGAGGTTGACCATCGCCGCGTCGATCTGCGCCTTGGTCGGCGCGGGGGTGTGCTTGAGCAGCGCCGTGGCCGCCATCACCTGCCCGGACTGGCAGTAACCGCATTGCGCTACTTGATGTTCGACCCAGGCCGCCACCACACGCTTGCCCACGTCATCGGCCTCGACGGCCTCGATGGTGGTGATCTCGCGACCGACCACGCCGGCCACGGGCGTCACGCAGGCGCGCACCACATTGCCGTCCACCAGCACCGAACAGGCGCCGCACTGGGCCAGGCCGCAGCCGTATTTGGTGCCGGTCATGCCCAGGTTATCGCGGATCACCCACAACAACGGGGTGTCGGCTTCGGCATCGACCTGATAGGCCTTTTGGTTGATACGTAATTCCATGCGGGCTCACCTGCTGATCATCGGTTGGTGGTGCTGAGTTCTTATAGGAGCGGTGCGACTGGAAGTCGCCCATCGTCGAACTCTAGACCAACGCGCAAGGGCTATCTATCCGATTGCCCTCAAGTTCAGAGGATCAGGCAAGTATTTGACAGGATTAGGCCTGCGCTCCCATCTATTGGAACCCGCCCGACAGCTGCGCCTTCAAGTAGGCTACCAACGCATTCACCGATTTGGGCACATGGGGTGAGTAGGGCCGAATGAGGTAAATCTCATCGGCAAACGCGCCTTTGAGTGTCCAGTCCTTCAACACCTGCACCACTTTGCCAGCGGCCAGCGCCGCCTGGGCGCTGAAGTCCGGTAGCAGGGCGATGCCCAGGTGGTTGAGTGCGGCGTCGCGCAAGGCTTCGCTGTTATTAGTGGCGAAGCTGCCGGCGATAGGCACGGTGAGGCGCTCGAGGGGCTGGCTGCCGCGTTCAAAGGTCCAGGCGGGCTGGTCGGTGCCGCGTGGGTAAAACAGGCAGTTGTGGGCCGACAGGTCGCCCGGCTCGAGGGGGTCACCGTGGTGTTGCAGGTAGTCATGGGTGGCGACCAGTACCGAGTTGGTGTCGCACAGCTTCCAGGCCACGTGGGTTTCGGGCACCTGGAAGCCGTGGCGCACCGCCAGGTCGTAACCCTCGGCGGCCAATGAGCTCAAGGCATCGGAGACGTCCAATTGGATACGCACCTGAGGGTACAGCTGCAAAAAGCCGGACAGGTGCGGCACCAGTTGTTGCCGGGCGAACGCCACGGGGGCGGTCAGGCGCAGCAGCCCGCGTATTTCCCCGACCGAGTCGCGCACCGAGGAAAAACTGCGGGCGATCTGCGCGTAGGCGCTGCGTACTTCGCGGGTCAACGACAGCCCCGCATCGGTCAGCCGCACGCTGCGGGTGGTGCGCGTCACCAGCCGCGTGCCGGTGGCCTTTTCCAGGTCGGAAATGCGCTGGCTCACCGCCGATTTACTCACCCCCAGGCGCGCGGCGGCAGCGGTGTAGGTGCCTTGTTCCTCCAGCACTGACAGCCAGTGAATGTGGGTCCACAACCCTTCGATCTCAGCCTTTTCCATGGGTGTATTGTTCGCATATAAGGACAATAAGTTCTGGATTCTGCTCTGGTTCGGAACAAAGCGAAAGCCTATCGTGTGGACCAACGCCACCCATCTGGATCGACTGCCATGACTGCAACCATCGAGCACTACATCAACGACCAGCGCGTCAGCCGCGATGACCGTTATCAGGACGTCTACAACCCGGCCACCGGTGAAGTCACCGCCCGTGTGGCCCTGGCCAGCCGCCAGACCGTGGCCGAAGCCGTCGCCGCCGCCCAGGCTGCGTTTGCCGGCTGGGCCGACACCCCGCCGATCCGTCGCGCCCGCGTGTTGTTCCAATACCTGCACCTGCTGCGCGAACGCAAGGACGACCTGGCGCGCATCATCGTCGCCGAGCACGGCAAGGTGTTCACCGATGCCCAGGGCGAAGTCGACCGTGGCATCGACATTCTCGAATTTGCCTGCGGCATTCCCAACCTGCTCAAGGGCGAACACTCCGACCAGGTCTCCCGTGGCATGGACAACTGGACGATGCGCCAGCCGCTGGGCGTGGTCGCCGGCGTGACGCCGTTCAACTTCCCGGTGATGGTACCGATGTGGATGTACCCCATCGCTATTGCGGCGGGTAACACCTTTATCCTCAAGCCCAGCCCGACTGACCCGAGCGCGTCGCTGTTCATGGCCGAGTTGCTGCATGAAGCCGGCCTGCCCAAGGGCGTGTTCAATGTGGTGCAGGGTGATAAAGAGTCGGTGGACGCGCTGATCGAACACCCGGACGTCAAGGCCGTGAGCTTCGTCGGCTCCACGCCGATTGCCCAATACATCTACGAGAGCGGCGCCCGCAACGGCAAGCGCGTGCAAGGCCTGGGCGGGGCGAAAAACCATATGGTGGTGATGCCCGACGCCGATATCGAACGCACCGTGGATGCGCTGATGGGCGCCGCCTACGGCAGTGCCGGCGAGCGCTGCATGGCGATCTCGGTGGCGGTGCTGGTGGGTGATGTGGGCGACAAAGTGATCGCCGCTTTGACCGAACGCGCCAAGTTGCTGCGCATCACCGATGGCCGCGATCTCAAAGCCGAGATGGGCCCGATCGTGTCGCGGGCCGCGCTGGAACGCATCAGTGGCTACATTGAGCAGGGTGTACACGCCGGCGCGCAGTTGCTGCTCGATGGCCGTGACTACGTGCCCACCGAACCCGGCCTGGAAAACGGCTTCTGGCTCGGCGCGACCTTGTTCGACCACGTGACCCAGGACATGAGCATCTACCGCGAAGAAATCTTCGGCCCGGTGTTGGCCTGTGTGCGCGTCAACGACTTTGCCGAAGCGGTGAAGCTGGTCAACGACCACGAGTTTGGCAACGGCGTCAGTTGCTTCACTCGCGATGGCAACATTGCTCGTGAGTTTGCGCGGCGTATCGAGGTGGGCATGGTCGGTATCAACGTGCCGATCCCGGTGCCCATGGCCTGGCACGGGTTTGGTGGCTGGAAGAAGAGCCTGTTCGGTGACATGCATGCCTACGGCACCGAGGGCGTGCGCTTCTACACCAAGCAGAAGTCGATCATGCAGCGCTGGTCGGAGAGCATCGAGCAGGGCGCGGAGTTTGCAATGCCGGTGTCCAAGTAAGGTTTAAGCTGTGCTGCTGGATCTGATGTGGGAAGGCTCAAGCCCTCCCACATTTTTTTTGCCTGTTGACGGTTAAACACATAAAAGTCCAGTATGGAATTATAAGTACAAAATAGCTGCTGCACGTTTTTCTTCACTCTTGCCAAACCAACAACAACTTGCGAGAACCCCTCCATGAAGAAACGCTATCTCCTTCCCGCCCTGGCCCTGAGCCTGTTTGCTTCCAGCCACCTGCTGGCCGCCGAGAAAACCCTGCGTATCGGTATCGAGGCGGCTTACCCCCCGTTCGCCTCCAAGACCGGCGACGGCAAGATCGTCGGTTTCGACTACGACATTGGCAACGCCCTGTGTGCGCAAATGAAGGTCAAGTGCGTGTGGATCGAAGGGGAGTTCGACGGGCTGATTCCGTCCCTCAAGGTCAAGAAGATCGACATGGCGTTGTCGTCCATGACCATCAACGAAGACCGCAAGAAGTCGGTGGATTTCACCCACAAGTACTACTTCACCTCGTCGCGCCTGGTGATGAAGGACGGCGCCGTGGTGGATGACCAGTACGCCAGCCTCAAGGGCAAGAACGTCGGTGTACAGCGCGCCACCACCACCGACCGCTATGCCACCGAGGTGTTCGAACCCAAGGGCATCAACGTCAAGCGCTACAGCAATAACGAAGAAATCTACATGGACCTGGCAGCGGGGCGTCTGGATGCGATCTTTGCCGACACCATCCCCCTGAGCGACTTCCTGTCGATGCCGCGCGGGCAGGGTTATGCCTTTGTCGGCCCGGAGCTCAAGGACCCGAAATACGTGGGTGAGGGGGCCGGCATTGCAGTACGCAAGGGCAATGGCGAGTTGGTCAGCGAATTGAATGCGGCGATCGACGGCATTCGCGCCAGTGGCGAATACCAGAAGATTTCACAGCAGTACTTCAAGGCCGATATCTACGGCGACTGATGCAAAGACGCGGTCAATGTGGGAGCTGTCGAGCTTTAGCGAGGCTGCGAAAGCGGTGGGTCAGGTGATGCAAATGTTGACCTTGCCGGCCCCTTCGCAGCCTCGCCGGGGCTCGACAGCTCCCACAGGGAATCGGCGCCGTGGTCAGAAAGGGCTCAACCCTTGAGTTCCTTCAAGTGCTTGTAGACCGTCGCTCGCCCCATGCCCAGCACATTGGCCACATAGTTGGAGGCGCTCTTGCCCTTGAATGCGCCTTCGGCATGCAGCGCCAGCACCAGTTCGCGTTTGTGGTCACGGGTCAACAGGTTCAGGCTCAACTGACGCTCGCGCAGCCAGGCATGCAGGAAGGTGTTGATGCGTTCCTGCCAGTCATCACGGAACAGCGCGTCCGGCTGTGCGATCAGCTTGCTTGGCGACAGGAATAAATCCAGCGCCGCCTTGGCTGTTTCGAACATTGAAATATTCAGGTTGATGCACAACACAGCCAGCCTGCGGCCTTTGTGGTCGTGCAGCACGGTGCTCAGGCTGCGGATTTTCTGGCCATCCCAGTTGAGCTTTTCGTAAGGGCCGATATTCACCTCGCTGACGTCACCGTCGAGCATGTCCTCCAGGGACGAGTCGTCACCCAGGCTGCGTTTGGACAGGTTATTGGCGATGTAATCCACGGTTTGCGTGCGCAGGTCATGCAGCACCACTTCTGCATGGGGAAAGAACAACGTGGCGATTGCATCGGCAATCGCGCGGAAGTTCTGCATGACCTTGTCTTGTTCGGCGGTGTTCATCAATGGGGCTCCAGGCGGACCGGGGAGAGCATACCAGCGTCCAGGCCGAACCGGGTCAGTGCCTCCGGCAGCGGTTCGCCGCGCACCAGGGCGGCGCTTGCCTGGCCCATGGCGGGTGAGGTCTGGATACCATAGCCGCCTTGCGCTGCCACCCAGAACAGTCCCGGTACTTGCGGGTCAAAGCCCGACAGTAAATCACCGTCCTGCACAAAACTGCGCAGTCCGGCCCAGGTGCGCGTGGGGCGGCGGATGGTCAGGGTGGTGGCTTCCTCGATCTGGTAAATGCCCATGGCAATATCCAGCTCTTCGGGTTGCACATCCTGGGGTTCTACCGGGTCGGCGTTGGCCGGCGAGCCGAGGAACATGCCGGCATCCGGTTTCATGTAGAACGCTTCGTCGAGGGCCACCAACATCGGCCAGTCGTGGCTGTCCATGCCCTCGGGACCAGCAAAGACAAAGGCCGAGCGGCGCTTGGGCTGCAAGCCGATGGACGCTGCGCCCGCCAGCCCGCCGATATGGTCGGCCCAGGCACCGGCGGCGTTGATGATGACCGGCGCGGTGAAGGTCGCATCCTGGGTGCGCACCTGCCACAAGCCATCGGCGTCGCGGCTCAAGCCCAGCACATGGCTGTCGGTGCGCACTTCGCCCTGGTTGCGGCGGATACCGCGCAGGTAGCCTTGATGCAGGGCGTCGGTGTCGATGTCACAGGCGGTAGGGTCGTAGATTGCCCCGTGGACTTTTTCACGGCGCAGGATCGGCAAGCGTGCACAGGCTTCATCGACCGTCAGGCGCTGCACCTGCGCCACGGTGGCCTTGGCGCTCAGGTACTGGCTGTCGAGTTCGGCCGGGTCACCGTTGAAATCCACGGTCATTTCGCCCCGGGGCGTCAGCAGTGGGTGTTCGCAAAAGCCTGCGGGTGGCTGGTCGAAGAAGGCCCGGCTGGCCAAGGTCAGCGCCCGCACTTGCGGGGTGCCATACGCGGCGGTGTAGAGCGCCGCCGAACGCCCGGTGGAGTGATAGGCCGGGTGATTTTCACGCTCCAGCACCAGAACCTTGCCGTGCTGCGACAACCAGAACCCGGTGGACGCGCCGGCGATGCCGCCGCCGATAATGATGAAGTCTGCCTGGTGCATAACACTCTCCTGATTAGCGTTGGCGTTGGTACAGGGCAGTAGCCAGTGCGATGTCTTCCAGGCCCAGGCCGATGGAGCGGAAAAAGACGTGACGATCGTAGTCGGGGCGTTGGGCCATGTCGCTGAACAATTCGGGCAGGTCGCCGACAATCGTACGTTTGTCCCAGCCGTGCCGCTCGCTGGCGATCAGCATCTCACCGGCCGAATCCGGGGTGGTCTGGCGGTAGTCGCAGAACACGTGCATCTGGTTAAGGCAGTGCGGCGGCACTTCATGGGCGCGTGGCGCGTTGGTGCTGATGGAGGTAATCAGCGCGGGTTTGCTCAGGCGCGAGGGGTCGATGACCGGCCCGGCGGAGGAGGTGCACAGCAGGATCACATCCGCGTCTTCCAGGGCGGCCTCACAGCTTGCGACGAGGCTCAGGCGCGGGTCCAGGCTGGCCAACTGCGCACGCGTTTCGGCGCTGGCGCTGCCCAGGCTTGGCGAGTACAGGCGGATTTGCTGCCAGTCGCGCAGGTTCTGCACATAATGCAGGTGCGCCTGGGCGACCTTGCCGCTGCCGATGATCGCCAGGCGTTGCGCCGCCGCCGGGGCAAGCGCATCTACCGCCAAGGCCGTGGTGGCGGCGGTGCGTGCGGTGGTCAATTCAGCAGCATCGCACAACAGCAACGGCTGGCCGCTGTGCATCGACATCAACAGGGTCCAGGCCGTCACCAGGGGGCCTTGTTCACGCACGATGTAGGGCGAAGTCTTGACCCCGTACACCCCGTCTTCGGCCAATACGCCCAGGTAGTTGATGAAGTCCCCGGCGCCATCGGGAAACGCCACCAGCTGTTGCGCCGGCTGCACCGCTTGCCCGGCAGCGAGGTCGCGGAACAGTTTGCGCAGGATCAAAGGCACGTCGACTTGAGCCAGCAAGGTACGGGCCTGGGCCTGGTCGATAACGAGGGGCGTCGTGGACATGGGGTTCTCCGGATAAACTAATTTGTCCATTATGGACTTTTAGTTTTTATCCGCAATAACCCGAGGGAAAAATGAGGCTTATGTGGGCTGTCCCCCCACCCATTGTAGGAGCGAGCTTGCTCGCGAAAAACGTCAACGATAACGCGTGCTTCCTGAAGAAACGCAGCGCCTGTGATTTTTTCGCGAGCAAGTTCGCTCCTACGGTCAGGCAGTGGCTTTGGTACCGGTCAGGCACTCGATGGAGCGATCTACCGTGGTCTTTGCAATTTCCAGCAAATGCCACACCGCCAGGATCTTCGCCCGTTCAGGGCTTCGCAGCAGCTCACCGCAATCGAGTGCCGTGGCAGAGGCGCTGTCGAGCAGGGCGTCTTCGAAGTGTAGTTCCTGTCTGAATATCAAGGAGTTGACACTTTTCGCGACTAAACAAAGGTGGCGGCTGTACGCAGGTTAGTCGACCGGACAGAACAGGAACCCGGCGCGCCCGAAGGCGCCCTGCGCACAGCCACCATAAAGCTTCATGGAGCATGCGCCTGTTCTCAAACCGGGCGACTAAACCCGATCACTGATTGGCAGTGATGGACCGCAGACTAGCCACCGATTCCAGCAGGCACAAGGCGGCAAGGATTGTCTAGGAAACGTCCTGCAATTTACAGGGACACCCCTTGCTGGCCCTTTACATACCATGACCAAATGCCAGTAATTCACTGGTTAGGAGAGTAAAGAAGTCCTTTGGGCCGTAATTAAAAATTGAACGTCATCGCTGAAAACACCATCCCTGCACTTCCGATACAGCTCAAACAGGACTTACCCCTGGTTAATACGCCTTGTGAAACGGCATCCGCAATTCCAAAGGGTGCAGAGGCGGTGGTTATATTGCCTGTTTTGTGCGCGATTTTATGAGCTTTATCCGCCATGCCGAGAGGCTGTAAGATTAGTTCATTTACTCTTGGCGAGGAGGTGTGGGTAAAAATACAATCAATTTTACTGTTTTGAATGTGCGCTTCATTGAGGATTTTAGTGGACTCTTTAAAGCCGGTTTCATGCATGTGCTCACCAAAAGACGTTAGTTGAAATTTTCCTTTTGCACTCGCAATGCGCGCAATGTCCGAATCGTTGCAGAAGGACTGCCAGTCCGGTAGAGGGATCGTACACAGATCACTTAAATCCGGCCGGTTGATAAAACTAAATGTGAAATTTTCGGGCGAGTCATTGCTGAGTATTGTAACGGTGACTGCCTCTCCCAAAGTGTACGTTGGAAATTTGTAAGTGAGCTCGGAGGCGGACTGTAACGCAAAATTGTGGATGGCAAAACTCCGTGGTGCCGTGACACCGAATTCCATGTTAATGATGGCCGCGTATCGAATAGTCTGTGCTTTCATCTTGTCATTGATAATATCCATGCTCGTCACCCACCCCATGCATGCGTCCACCACATCGTGGCTTCTGCATTGCAGGCCAAGGGCTTTGGCGATAAAGGTACTGTTTGCAGGCTCTATAAAACCACGGGAAATACTTGAGTAGAGCAGCAGGTCAATCTCTTTTTTGTCTATATTTGCTTGTTTCAGAGCCTCAACGAATGACGTTTCCATCAGGGTCATTGGCGATTCGTTTTCTGCTAGCCATTGCCTGGACTCCGTGCCATTTTTTTTGAGTAGTCTGTCAATGATCATGAGCGTATGCGGCAAATCGCCGTCAAAGTTTTTTTGGGAGTTCTCAGTCACTAGGTCGAGAACGTCCTGATTGGAAACATGCCGTGACGGAAGTGTTCCTGAAATGCCGATAATTTTCATGAGATATACCAGGCAGATGAACGAGTGTGAGGCTAGGTTTTAAGGGCGTTTAGAGCGGTGGGTCGGTTTTTAATGAGGGCTTTGAGTTAAGTCCGAACAGTTTTCGAATTGCTTTATCGAACAGACGCCTTGGTAACCAGCACTGGAGTAAGGGCAACTTGCAGCTCAACGGACCGCTGCGAACAACGAAAGGCGCGACTTCAGTCAACACTGCGCTTACTACGCGCCGGGCAAAGTCCTTCGCCGGCATCGCTCCCTGTTCCGAAATACGCGCACGGTCTTGTAGATGCTCCCGGAACGTAACGTATATGGAGTCGGCAGGTAAGATAACAATCTCTCTGGCATAGTCCCTGATGTTGGAAACAACCTTGCCGGGTTGCACCACGATGACGTCAATTCCAAAAGGTGTTAGTTCCATTCGCATCGCCTCTGAAAGGGCATGCAGCGCGGCCTTGCTTGCGCAATAAGCACCTGCGAAAGGTGTCACGACAACACCCGAGACGCTTCCGATGTTTACAATTCGGCCTCGTCCCCGCGATAGCATCAGCGGCAGGAATGCGCGCGCCACCTGCACGGGAGCAATGACATTGGTTTCGAATTGGCGCCGTAACGCCTCGGCTGGGAGATCGGCAACCGCGCCACCTTGGCCATAGCCGGCGTTATTGATCAATATATCCAGTCGTCCCTGTTCCTGAACGACTCTTTCAACCGCAGCCGCGATGCTTTGCGAGTCGGTAACGTCCAATGTCAGTACACGCAAACCACGGGCCGCCAAGGTGGCAAGCGCTGTGATGTCTCGTGCAGTCGCGTAGACGAGGTGGCCTCGTTCATGAAGCTCCGTCGCCAGCGCAAAGCCAATTCCGCTGGAGCAACCCGTAATCAGAATGATCAATCCCGGCGTTGCCATATTGAAGGTCCCTCTTCAATGTTACGTGCGCTTGCGGTTACTGCGTGCGCCATATTGCTCTGCAGTTGTGCGGTCTCAACCGTTCGGGCTGCAACCCTGTTGGGCTGTTGAATCATTGCGTTAAAACCGTTGGGCGTCACCTGTGAGAACTAACAGTTTTTCAGACTATTTTGCTGCCGGGTGGCATTAATCCACCGATACAGGGTTTTGGAATGCGGGCAAATGTTGGAGGAGGCAGAACCCCCTCCCACAGTGTTAATCGACTTTAGGCAGTGGCTTTTGTGCAGGTCAGGCACTCGATGGAGCGATCTACGGTGGTTTTTGCAATTTCCAGCAAATGCCACACGGCCAGGATCTTCGCCCGTTCAGGGCTTTGCAGCAGCTCACCGCAATCGAGTGCTGTGGCTGAAGCGCTGTCGAGCAGGCTGGCGGTGTAGAGCAGGGCGTCTTCGAAACTCAGGTCTTCGTTGACGCAGTGGAAGCCTTGGGTGGGCAGGTAGTGGTCGATGGCGCGGTTGAACGCGGCGCGGTCTTTTGCGGGATCGATGGGTGGGTCGGGTAGTACTTTATTCATGGTATAGCTCCGGAATGTTCATGGAGCCGACACGCTTCGCGACTAAACGTAGGGTGGCGGCTGTACGCAGGTTAGTCGACCGGTCCAGAGACCCATCAACGAGCCCACGCGACCGTGCCACAACCAAAAGCCGACTACAACAAGAAAA
>NZ_MPBM01000056.1:0-13269 GCF_001907715.1 Pseudomonas sp. BTN1
GAAGGAATGGATATGTACTCGGTATAACTGTATCGACTGTCAGGCCGCTATCGCAGGCAAGCCAGCTCCCACAGTTTAATCGCGGGGTGTCAGGTGGATAAGCGTCGGCTGGCAGAGCGTCAGGCAGCGCTGCGGATCTTGTGCAAAGCGTCTGCCACCCATTGACCAAAAGCATCCACCGGCCCTTGCAGGTTGCCGAGAAAATGCGGATAGATCAGCCACAAATCCATCACCGGCTTGAAGTCCTTGAGGGGCATCGCCGCCAACTGCTCGCGATGAGCACTGCGCTCCAGCAACGGACGTGGCACCAGGCCAAGGCCGAGACCGTCGGCCACCAGGCCCAGTTGCAGTTCAGTGCCAAAGGTTTCCAGGTTTACCCGCAGCGCCAGGCCCTGGTCAGACAAGGTGCGCTGCAACCCCGCACGGAACCCGCAGCCGTCCGGGTTGAGGATCCAACCGCTCTGGTACACGTTCGCCAGCTTGCAAGGTTTCTTCGGCAATTGCGCCTTGGCACAGACCACCACCAACTCCATCTTGCCGATGGACTCACCGATCAAGTTGTCCGGGAAGATCTTGCCCGCGGGGAACAACGCCACCGCCGCATCCAGTTCGCCGCGTTCGATCTTGCCGACCAATTGGCTGCCCCAGCCGGTGGCAACCTGGGCACGCAAGTCGGCGTATTCGCTGCGCAGGTGCTTGAGTGCGTCCAGCAGCACCACATCGCCAATGGTCTGCGGTACGCCCAAGCGCAGCACGCCGGTGGGCGGCGCATCGGTGGCCACCAGTTCGCGCAGGGCATCCATCTCGCGCAGGATCAACCGGCATTGCTCATAGACACGCGTACCGATCAGCGTTGGCTTGAGGGGCTTGGTGTTGCGGTCGAACAGTTCCACTCCCAGAGCCTGCTCGAAGTTCTGCACGCGGCGGGTGATGGCTGGCTGGGTCAGCTGCAACGACGCGGCGGCATGGCTGATGGACTGGCAACGAATCACTTCGACAAAGGCATCGATATCGTCAATTTTCATTTGGGCTGCACATACAGATCAGTCATTAAGATGTGCGTGAAGCATAGTGGCCGCACACAGGTCTGGATAGCCCAGCCAGTGATCAATAACGTCTAACCCTATTCAAACCGGTTCTAAATTACCTCCGGCTATAAGCTAATCATTAAAAAATAGCATATTAAAAACAAACATTATGCTTAGATAAAAATACACCAACAGCCCGATGGAATGGTCATGACCCAGGCCCGACACCCCGAGAGACTCAGAGCCTTCATAGGCGCCCTGGCGGAATTGATCGACGGCAACCCGCGTGAAGGCGACCTGCTGCACCGTGGCGGCAAGTTGCTGGCGCAATTGGTCAGCCACGATGATTGGCTGCCCGACGAATTCGCCCAGCCCGACCCCGAGCGCTACCAGCAATTCTTGCTACATGCCGATTCGCGCCAGCGATTCAGCGTGGTCAGCTTTGTGTGGGGGCCAGGGCAACGCACGCCGATTCATGACCACCGGGTGTGGGGGCTGATCGGTATGTTGCGCGGCGCGGAGGTTTCCCAGGGGTTTGCCCGGGCACCGGGCGGCAGCCTGGTAGCGCAAGGCGAACCCGTGCAATTGCTGCCGGGCCAGGTCGAGGCGGTGTCGCCCAAAGTCGGCGATGTCCATCAGGTCAGCAATGCCCACGGCGACCAAGTGTCCATCAGCATCCACGTATACGGCGCCAATATCGGCGCGGTGCGCCGGGCGGTGTATCAACCCGACGGCAGCGAGAAACTGTTTATCTCCGGCTATTCCAACGCCTATCTCCCGAACATCTGGGACCTGTCCAAAGAAAAGAGCCCTGCCCTATGACCACCCTATCGACCCGCAGCTTTGCGCAGATTCGCCAGGCCCTGTTGGCACGCGAAGAAGTCGCGCTGATCGACGTGCGCGAAGAAGCCCCCTTTGCCGAGGCCCATCCGCTGTTCGCCGCGAATATTCCCTTGTCCAAGCTGGAACTGGAGGTGTACGCGCGCATTCCACGCCGCGATACCCAAGTCACCCTGTACGACAACGACGAAGGGCTGGCCCAGCGCGCCGCCGAACGCCTGGTTGCACTGGGCTACACCCAAGTCAGCCTGCTGGAGGATGGGCTGGACGGTTGGCGTCGGGCCGGTGGCGAGCTGTTTATCGACGTCAATGTACCCAGCAAGGCGTTTGGCGAACTGGTGGAGAACCAGCGTCACACGCCGTCCCTGGCCGCCGAAGAGGTCCAGGCCCTGCTCGACAGCCAGGCCGATGTGGTGGTGCTCGATGCGCGGCGTTTCGACGAATACCAGACCATGAGCATCCCCACCAGCATCAGCGTGCCGGGGGCCGAGTTGGTGTTGCGCGCCCGTGAGCTGGCGCCCGATCCAGCCACGCGCATCATCGTCAATTGCGCCGGGCGCACCCGCAGCATTATCGGCACCCAGTCGTTGATCAACGCCGGCCTCCCCAACCCGGTGGCAGCCCTGCGCAACGGCACCATCGGCTGGACCTTGGCCGGGCAGACCCTGGCCCATGGCCAGGCGCGCCGCTTTGCGCCGACCTCGGAAAACCATCGCCAGCTCGCCGCCCAAAAGGCACGTGGTGTTGCCGATAAAGCCGGGGTCAAGCGTGCGACGCTCAATGACCTGCAGCGCTGGCAACAGGACGCGACCCGCACCACTTACCTGTTCGATGTGCGCACCGTAGAAGAATTCGAAGCCGGCCACCTGCCGGGCGCCCGCGCCACCCCGGGCGGGCAACTGGTGCAGGAAACCGACCACGTTGCCAGTGTGCGCGGTGCGCGCCTGGTCCTGGTGGACGACGACGGTGTGCGCGCCAATATGTCCGCGTCGTGGCTGGCCCAGTTGGGCTGGCAGGTGTACGTATTGGATGACCTGCAAGCGGAGCACTTCAGCGAGCGCGGCGCATGGGTCGCGCCAGTACCGCCACCGCCCCAGGCCGAACTGATCAGCCCCCACACCCTTGCCGACTGGCTCGGCCATGGCGACACGCAGGTGCTGGACTTCACGGCCAGCGCCAACTACGTGAAACGTCATATCCCCGGCGCCCGGTGGGTGCTGCGCGCGCAACTACCCGAGGCCCTGAGCAAGGTACCGAGCGCCCAGCGCTATGTGTTGACCTGCGGCAGCAGCCAACTGGCGCGCCTGGCCGTGCCGGAAGTCGAGGCCCTCACCGGCAAGCCGGTCTTTTTGCTGCAGGACGGCACGGCCGGCTGGATCCAAGCGCAACTGCCCCTTGAGTCAGGCGAAAGCCACCTGGCGTCCCCGCGTATCGACCGCTACCGCCGCCCTTACGAAGGCACCGACAACCCTCGGGAAGCCATGCAGGCTTACCTGGATTGGGAGTTCGGCCTCGTGGAACAACTGGCCCGCGACGGCACCCATGGCTTCTACGTGATCTGATTCACCGCTGCACCGTTTCGCCCAACCGACCCCTTCTCCAGGCGGAGGTACTTTCCTTTACCTAACGCCTGGAGTTTTTCCCATGCTGTACGCCATTCCATTCAAACGCCTGTTGCTGGGCGCTGCCCTCGCCCTCGGCCTGCTTTCCACCGTCCAGGCTGGCGACCTGCAACCGCTGCGCGTGGCCAACCAGAAATCCACGATCAAGGCGCTGCTGGAAGCCTCGGGCGAAAGCCAGAACGTGCCCTACGAGATCAAATGGTCGGAATTCCCCTCGGCCTCGCCCCTGGGCGAAGCGCTGAATGCCGGTGCTGTGGATGTCGGCGCCCTGGGCGATGCCCCTTATGTGTTCGCCCTCGGCGCCGGTGCCTCGATCAAGGTGATCAGCATCATCCATGCCGAAGGCCGTAACACCACGGCGCTGCTGGTGCCCAAGGATTCACCGATCAAGATCGCGGCCGACCTCAAGGGCAAGAAGATCGTCACCGGGCGCGGCTCCATCGGGCACTACCTGGCGATCAAGGCCCTGAACGATGCCGGGCTGACCACCCAGGATGTGCAGTTCATCTTCCTGCTGCCCGCCGAGTCCCGGTTGGTACTCGACAACGGCACCGCCGATGCCTGGGCGACGTGGGACCCTTACACCACCGTGGTCACCTCACAGAGCAATGCTCGCG
Source organism: Pseudomonas sp. BTN1 (assembly GCF_001907715.1). NCBI lineage: Bacteria > Pseudomonadati > Pseudomonadota > Gammaproteobacteria > Pseudomonadales > Pseudomonadaceae > Pseudomonas > Pseudomonas sp. BTN1. Next base: position 4,108 of record NZ_MPBM01000056.1, read on the forward strand.
TGCTGGTGAGCGGCAAGCACCTGCTGAGCAATCATCTGTACTTCGCCGCTACCGGCCAGGCCATTGCCGACAAACGTGTGCAACTGGACGACTTTGTCGCCCGCATTGATCGCGCCTACGCCTGGGCCAATACCCATCCCGAGCAATACGCCGCTGCCCAAGCCAAGATCACTGGCCTGCCACTGGCCGTGCATATCGAAGTGGCCAAGGACACCCATCTTTCCCCGGTCACGATTGACGATACGGTGATCCATGGCCTGCAAGCCACCGCCGACACCTATGTAAAAGAAGGCCTGCTGAGCAAACACATCGACGTCTCCCAGGGCTTCGATTCCAGCTTCAACGCCAAGCGTATCCCCCTCGAACAAGCCTCGCGCTAAGGAGCAGAACATGAGCAAGCCACGTCAATTGAAACTCGGTGCCATGGTGCACGGTGTCGGCCACGGTTGGGGCGAATGGCGCCACCCGCAGGCACAACCCGACGCCAGCACCAATTTCGGCTTCTACAAGCAGCAGACCGCACTGGCCGAAGCCGCCCGGTTCGACTTCGTGTTCATCGCCGACAGCCTGCATATCCACCCCAAGTCCAGCCCCCATTACCTCAACCGTTTCGAGCCGCTGACGATCCTCTCGGCCTTGGCCGCGCTGACCACTCACATCGGCCTGGTCGCCACCGTGACCGTCAGCTACACCGAGCCTTACCAGGTAGCACGCCAGTTCGCCTCCCTGGACCACATCAGCGGCGGCCGCGCTGGCTGGAACGTAGTCACCTCGTGGCTGAGCGGCACCGCCGATAATTTCGGCAAGGCCGAACACCCGCCCCACGCCGTGCGTTACCGCATCGCCAAGGAGCATTTGAATGTGGTCAAGGGCCTATGGGATTCCTGGGAGGACGATGCCTTTGCCTATAACAAACACAGCGGCGAATTCTTCACCCCAGGCAAGTTGCATGCGCTTAACCACAAGGGCGAATTCTTCTCGGTCAAAGGCCCGCTGAACATCGCGCGTTCGCGCCAGGGCCAACCGGTGATTTTCCAGGCGGGCACTTCGCAGGATGGGCGTAACTTTGCCGCTGAAAACGCCGATGCGATTTTTGTGCACGTGGAAACTATCGACGAGGCCAAGGCCTACAGCGCCGACTTGAAACGCCGCGCCAAGGGCTTTGGCCGCGACCCGGACAGCCTGTCGATCCTGCCGGGCATCCGCCCGATTGTCGGGCGCGATGCCGCCGAAGTGGAAAGCCGCTACCAGCAAGCCGTGGCGCTGGTCACTGTGGAGGACGCCATCGTCGCCCTCGGCCGACCGTTCAACGACCATGATTTCAGCCAGTACCCGCTGGATGCGCCCTTTCCCGAACTGGGCGACCTGGGCGCCAACAGCCAGAAAGGTGGCTCCGAGCGTATCAAGCAACTGGCCCGTGACGAAGGCCTGACCCTGCGCGAAGTAGCCCTGCGTTTCTCACGGCCCCTGCGCGACTTTGTCGGCACCCCGCAACAGGTCGCGGATGCGATCCAAACCTGGTTCGAGAGCGGTGCCAGCGATGGTTTCATTATCAATTCGGTACTGCCGGATGGCTTGCAGTATTTCACTGAATGGGTGGTGCCGGTGCTTCAACAGCGGGGGTTGTTTCGTACCGAGTACAGCGGCCGAACATTGCGCGACAACCTCGGCCTGGAAGTGCCAGCGAACCGCTACAGCGTGATCGAACCCCACGAGAAAGCGCTGGCCTGAACACATTCCACTGTGGGAGCTGGCTTGCCCGCGAAGGCGGTGTGTCAGTCACTGAATATTCAACTAAGCCACCGCTATCGCAGGCAAGCTAGCTCCCACACTAGTCATGTATTGCCCACAAAATCAGCGCCTGGCACAGATTCCCTGTGGAAGCGAGCTTACCCGCGAAGGCGGTGTGTCAGTCACTGAATATTCAACTGAGCCACCGCTTTCGCAGGCAAGCCAGCTCCCACACTAGTCATGCATTGCCCACAAAAAATCAGCGCCCGGCACAGATCCCCTGTGGGAGCGGGCTTGCCCGCGAAGGCGGTGTGTCAGTCACTGAATATTCAACTGAGCCACCGCTATCGCAGGCAGGCCAGCTCCCACATTGGTCATGTATTGCCCACAAAATCAGCGCCTGGCACAGATCCCCTGTGGAAGCGGGCTTGCCCGCGAAGGCGGTGTGTCAGTCACTGAATATTCAACTGAGCCACCGCTATCGCAGGCAGGCCAGCTCCCACAGGTTTTGGGGAGGTGGCTGGAGAAGCTCATTTGATGCGGTAGTGGAAGGTGTTGCGCACTGCCGGTACGGCAACAGCCTTGCCATCGACGATTCTCGGCTGGTAGCGAAAAGTATTGGCCGCCGCCAATGAGGGCCGAATGAACAACGGGTGACAGCCGTCCAGCACCTTGGGGTTTTCCACGTGGCCCTGGGTGTTGACGGTGTACTCCACCGAACAGTCGCCTTCGATGTTCTTGTCCAAGGCGCGTTCGGGGTAGTCGGGGGCGGCCTTGCTCAAGGGCTGGTACTGGCGGCTGTCGAATGCAGGGGTAGGCGCAGGCACGGCGGCTCGGGCTTTTTCCGAAGCGGCACGCGCCTGACTCAGACGCTGCTGTTCCAACGCCTGATTGCGCTGCTCGGTCGCCATGCGCTGCTGTTGTTGCTCGAGTTTCTTTTCTTCCACCCGCTTGCGCGCCAGCGCGGCTTTCTCGAGCTTTTGCGCCTGGACCTGCGGATCGACCGTCGGTTTGGTTGGTACCGGGATGGCAACAGGTTCTGGCAGTGCGACAGCGACGGGTTCAGGTGTCGGCGCAGGCGCCGGCGCGGGTAAAACCACCCACTGCGTGTGCATCACCCGTGGCGCTGGCACCCCCGGTCGCTCCGTTGACCAGCCCAGCATCAACGCCACTGCCACCGCACCATGCAGCGCCACGGCCAGGCTCGCTGCCAGGCTTTTACGCCAGAAACCATCACTGTCAGGCGCCAAGGCCAGTGCCGGACTGTGCATGATCATCACCGTCATTGTGGGGCCTCTGTCACCAGCCCAAGATTGCTGATGCCGCCCTTCTGCAGCACCGCCATGGCCGCCACCACACGGCCATAACCGGCATTGTCATCAGCGCGGATATACACCTGGGTATCGCTGCGCGACGCCACCACCTGCATGACCTTGGCGCTCATTTCTTCCAGGGTCACCGCGCTGTCGGTCTGCTGGCGGGTATCCAGTTCGCCCCCCAGGTTCCAGTAGTAGCCACCGTCCGCCTTCACCGATAACGTCAGGATCTGCTGGCGCGTATCGGTGGCCAGTGCCTCGGCGGCGACCTTGGGCAGTTCGATCTTCACGCCCTGGGTGAGCATGGGCGCGGTGACCATGAAAATCACCAGCAGCACCAGCATCACGTCGATGTAGGGCACCACATTCATCTCGGCCTTGGGCCCGTGCTTGCGTTGCGGCCTGGTCAACATCGCTTTGCTCCTTGTTCAGGCGGCCACGGCCAGGTTGTTCGAGGTACCGCGCAGTGTGCGGTGCAGGTGCACTTGCAGCTCATTGCCAAAAGCGTAGTAGCGCGTGAGCAAGGTCTGGCTGCGTGCCGCAAAGCGGTTATAGGCGACCACTGCCGGAATCGCCGCAAACAGGCCAATGGCCGTGGCAATCAAGGCTTCTGCAATACCCGGTGCCACGGTCGATAGGGTGGCCTGTTGCACCTGGGACAAGCCGAGGAACGAATTCATGATGCCCCACACGGTCCCGAACAGGCCAATGTAGGGGCTGACCGACCCCACCGTGGCCAGAAACTGCAAGCCCTTTTCCAGCTCCAGCTCCTGCTCGGTGATCGCTACCTGCAAGGCGCGCTCCACACCCTCGAGCACTGCCGGATCGTGGTGGTGCAAGTGCTGGTATTCCTGCATACCCGCAATAAAGATCGGCGCCACACCGCCCTCGCCCGCCTGCACGGTTTCGCGATACAAGGGTTGCAGGTCCGACGCCCCGCGAAAGCGCGCCAGGAAGCCGTCAAGCTGGCGTTCCAGACCACGCAGCACACTGCTGCGCTGAATGATCAGGTACCAACTGAGCAAGGACGCCAGCAGCAAAGTGACCATCACAGCCTTGACCAACAGGCTGGCGTCGCTGATCAAGCTCCAGATCGTCATATGTTCCATCGTCGCGTGCATGGTGAAGCTCCTATTCGATTAAAAACGGATGACTGCGTGATGACAGCTCAGGGTAATTTCAACGCACGGCTCACCTGGGCCCAGGGCACGAACTTGAAGTTCTGGGCTTGCTCGGGCATGCGCTTGCGCCCGTCCTGCACCACCAGCATGCCTTGGCTCCATGGCCCGCCGAGGTTGACGGAAGTGACCTCCAGGCCATCGGTTTCCGAGGCGCCATCAATGCCGGCGGCCGCATTGAGGCCAACGCGCAAGGCGCCGCGCACAGCGAATGGCGGCTCGGCGTCCAGCACCAGGTAGCTGTCATTGCCTTGGCTGGAGATCACCAGGTAATCCCGTGCGGGGCTTTGATACAGCGCCAGGCCTTCGACATCCGCATGCAGTTGCGGGCCGACATTGATCACCGAAGTGAGCATGGCCGGTTGGTCGGCACGGGCATCCATCGCCCACACGCCGACATCTTCCTCACCGATAAACAAGCGTTGGCGCTGGTCATCGGCCACACAGCCCTCGGGTTGGCTGTCGACCTTGAACTGACGCACCAACTCGCCCTGCACACGGCCTGCCGGTGCACTCAGGCGGTATTGCAGGAAGGTGCCATCCTTGTCATTGGCAAATGCGTAGAGTTCACCGCTGGCGGGCTGGTACAGGCAGATGCCGTAGATGTCCTTGAGTGGCGTGGAGACCTCACCGGCTTCACGCAGCTCGCCGCTCTGACGGTCGATGCTGAACAGGCTCAAGCTGTTGCGGTCGCGGTTACTCGCCACGGCCAGGTCGACGGTGTGCGTACCCAGTTTGAAGCCTGGGCGTAGGTCGACATTGTTCAGGCGCCCCACTGCCAGTTCCTGCAGCAGCTTGCCGTCGAGATCGTAGGCCAGCAGGCCCTGTTTCTTGTTGGTCCCCAGCACACGGCTTTTGGCCGGTGTTTCCGGGTGAATCCAGATGGCCGGGTCATCCGCCGCGTCGCCCTGGCGACCCACGGGTTCGGTCTGGCGCAGTGCAGCGACTTGGGCAAGTATCGGCGCAACCGGCACCGGCGTGGCTTGCCAGTCGAGACGGCCCTGATAGAGCTGGCCGCTGTTGTCGTCCCGCACCAGCACCTGCCGGCCCTGTATCGCCAGTTGCTCCGGTTCTTTGAGGCCCGGCAAGGCCAGGCTGGATTGCCCGACCCAACGCTCCCCGACTTGCTGGAACAGGTACAACTGCGCGGTTTTCGGGTCCAGCGCGAGCATCCCGCCCGGCACCAGCGCCATGACGCCGGCTTCGCGCTGGGGATCGTCGAACAGCGCCACGGGCGTGCGCTTCACCTCGGCTTCCGGGTGCGCCGGGTAGGCCCACCAGCCGACGTTTTGCTCATTCACCACCAATCGCTCGGTCGCATCGTCCACTTGGCAGTATTGCGCCGATGGCGGCAGTGGCAGGCTGCGAACACGCTGCGCCTGGGCCAACAGGGTCGCACCATTGCCCACCAGCCACTGTTCGCCCTTGCCCTCTTCACCGACCAGAAACACAAACAGGTTGGCCGCCGCATCGCGATTGAGGCACAGGCTGTTTACCGCAAAGTCGCGGGGCGGCAGGTACAGCGGCGTACCCCAGGTTTTGCCGGCGCCATCGAGGCCGATCAGCAAGGCCTGCTGGCGGTCGTTGTCGAGGCTGGCGATCAGCGATTGAGTGCCGCCAGTGCGTATGTCGAGGCTGCTGAAACGGCCTTTGAAGCGGGCCAGTTCGACGCCGTTATCGTCGAGCAGCAGCAGGCCGTCGCGGGCACTGGCCGCTACGCGCTGGGTGCCGCCGGGCAGGAAGGCAACGGCTTGGGCGTTAAGGCTCGGTGCCCACGGGGTCAAGGGTAGGTCAGTGGCGAACGCATTGGCGCTGCTAACCAGTACGACCAGCAGGCACAGCTTGGAAATTCTCATGAACAGACAAATCCTTCAGGATGCACGCGTTATCGTTAGAAATGGGTGAATGTCAGGCCCAGCTTGTAGGTGGGGCCGTACTCTTCGTACTGGCCGTTGTAGCTGCGGTGGCCGGTGTAGACGAAGTACGACTCATCGGTGAGGTTCTGTGCCTCGAAGCTGACCTGCAGGTTCTTGGTCAGCGAGTAGCGCGCGCTGAAATCAACGAAGGTTTGCGCGTCGACGTGCAGGTCATGGGCCTTGTCGTTGATCGACGCCAACTCGTACAGGTAGGCCGATTTGTAATTGGCCGAGAGACGCAGGCTGAGTGTGTCGTCTTCCCAACCGAGCATCAGGTTGCCGACCGTGTCTGATTGGTTGGGCAGGCTGATGTTGCGCTTGCGATTGCGCCCGCTGGCACTGTCGAAGCCCTCGATGTCCGCGCTGGAACGGCTGAAGGTGCTGTTGGCGCCGATCATCAAGCCGTTCCACGGCGCAGGCAGCCAGTCGAACTTCTGTGAGTAGGCCAACTCCAGGCCATAGAGTTTGGCGCTGTCGCCGTTGGCAAAGGTGTGCGCCTCGGCGAAGTTGGCCCAGGCCCCGGTACCGGCGACATCGGTGTTGTAGACGAAGTTCTGGATGTCTTTGTAGAACACGAATGCCGACACGGTACCGGCACGGCCCATGAAATGTTCGATGCCCAGGTCCAGGTTGCTCGACTCCAGAGGCTTGAGGTCCGGGTTGCCGAAGGTGGCTTCGTCATCGTCGATCACAAAACCTGGGGCCAGTTGGCCAAAGGTCGGACGCACCACCGATTTGGTCCAGGCGGCGCGCACTTGGGTGTTCTTGTCAATCTGGTAGCGCGCATGCAAGCCCGGCAGCCAATGGTGATAACGGCGCTTGGTCTCGGTGGCGCTGAACTGGCCGTCCGTGGCGCCGGTGCCCTTGGCTTCGAATTCAGTCCCCTCGTAACGCATGCCGGCAATGAAGCGCCAGTCGTCAATATCGACGGTGTTCATCAGGTAGCCGGCGTTGATGTCTTCGCGGATGGTGAAGTCGTTGACCGTGGATTCGGTGGGGTCATAGAAGTCATCGCGATTGAGGCCGCCGATCAACTGGCGGATATTGCTCGCGCTGATGCCTGGGCCAAAGCGGCCGAGACGGTAGTCGACGCTGCCCTTCTGGAACTGCGTGAGGTTGAGTTGTTCATCGCTCAAGCCCTGTTCATCCAGGTCCTTGTAGACCCAGGCCTCCAAGTCATTGTCCTTGTGGCGTCGGCTGACCTTGCCGCCGAACTTGAACTGGGATGCGTAACCGCGCAGGTCGTAGTCGCGCGCCAGGTCCAGGCGCAGGTTTTTCTCGGTGTCCTGGGTGTGCTGTTTTTCCCAGTCGACTTTGTCGAGGCTGAAATTGGCAGGGTCGTAGAAACCGCTACCAACGATGGGCCGCGGCTTGGCCTTGTCGTAAAAGCCGCTGTGGGCAAAATCACCGCCATCGAAGGTCGCACCGGCAATATGCCCCGGGCTGTCTTCGCTGGAACGGCTGTAACCGGCCTGGCCGCTCAAGGTCCACAGGCCGAGCAGGCGTTCACCGCCCAATACGTAGGACTGGATTTGCTGGGTTTCCTCGCGGTTCTTGAGCTTGCGTTTGCCCTCGGCTTCGCCCAATTCACCGGGCGCTTGCGGGTCAGCGAACTCGAGGCTGGCGGCGTTGCGGGTTTCGGTGTCCTTGTAGCGGCTGTAGAGGGTGCGCAGATAGTAGCTGCTCAGGTCATCGGGCTTGTAATCGAAGTTAAGGCCACCACCGGCGCGTTCACGGCTGATGTCGTAGTCGCGCTGCTCGAATTCGTTGAGCCGGGCGCCGTTGGTGAAGTCCCAGGCGCCGCCAGTTTCGACGTTGTCCGAGCCGAAATCACGCTTCTGCCAACTGAGCGCCGCGGCCACGCCAAAGTTGTCGATACCGTCGCCGAGGCTGAACCGGTTACTGGCGGCGCCAGAGAATTTCGGGCTGGTCTGGTGCGTGTTCTTGTCATAACTGGCCTCGGTGCTGCCGGTGTAGAACAGGCCCTTGTGGTCGAACGCCGAGAGGCTCTTCACATCGACAGTGCCGCCGAGGGAGTTGGCGTCCATGTCCGGTGTGAGCGTCTTGATCACCGACAGCGACTGCACCAATTCCGAGGGCAGAACATCGAGGGCCACGGCGCGGCGTTCGCTCTCGGGGGATGGCACCAGGGTGCCGTTGATGGTCACACTGTTGAGGTCCGGGCCCAGGCCGCGCACGCTGACAAAGCGGCCTTCACCCTGGTCACGTTCAACGCTGATGCCCGGCAAGCGCTGCACCGCCTCGGCAACATTCTCATCCGGCAACTGGGCGACGCCGTCGGCATGCACCACGCTTTTGATACTGTCGGAAGAGCGTTGCTCCTTGAGGGCGCTGTCGATCGCAGCGGCTTGGCCGACCACATCGACATGCTCGGTGGCCGCTTCGGCGGCGTTGAGCCGCTCGCAGGCTATCGCCAGAGCCAAGGCGGTAAGCGTAAAGCTGACGAGCCCGGTGCGCTTGTACATGAAACCCTCCCCAAGAATCCGTTGGCGCCAGGCAAGGGGCCCGGCAACTGGGAGGGCAAGCTAGGGATGAGGCGTGACGGTTCTGTGACAAGGTTGCGGGCAGAGCCTGTCAAAGCGGGGTTTACAGGCTTCTGGAGGGTACAAATGAGCTGAAATGACCTCACTCAATCTGTGGGAGCTGGCTTGCCTGCGAAGGCGGCGGTTCAATCGACAGAGAAGTCAAATGTGCCGCCCAGGTAACCACGATGCGAAGCGAGCCGCTCTTGATCTTGATCTTGATCTTGCTCTTGATCTGCTTTTGATCTCAGACGCCCCGTTAAACCACGCTGGCCGGAATTCGACAGGGATTTGGGGGGTAAACCGGCAGGGATGCCGGTTTAGCCGCCCCGCGCCATGGATGGCGCGTGGCGGCGGCCCCCCAAATCACTGGCGGATTACGGGCACACCGCGCCCCAGCCAGGTGCCGAGTGGCGGGGCCAGCAACTTTTCGTTACTTTTTGGCCCCTCCCAAAACACACCGACATAAAAACCGACA